>JAZNHX010000001.1:0-32950 GCA_045577115.1 Faecalimonas sp.
CACACATTTTTGTATTTTATTGCGTTCATCACAGTCAATATTCTTCTTATCTGTCTCTTTCCAAAACTCTTTAGCCTTTATTTCCCAATCGTCATAATTGTAATCCATTATTCTCCCTCCTCGTACTCTCTAAACGCTTTCTCCAATTCCTCTCTCACCTTATCCCTCAGCCCCTGTGGCTCCAGCACCACAACATCCGGGATATGTCTCTTCGCAAACTGAAGCATCGCCATTTCATTTGTTTTACTACTAACTGTGACATACTTTTCATCTTTATCCAAGAATCTTACATCTTTTCCGAAGATATCTATCACATCACTCACCATTGCATGAACCACTTTAAACTTCACACGAACACTATCACTAGAATACATATAAATATGCTCCTTCATATATGTAGAAAGGTCCAATCTTTTGCCCTCTGCCCATTCTAATGACTCATAAGGTTTTGCCGCCTCATCTAGGACCTTTATCTTGCGAATGCGATCCACACGGAAGTTAGATATATCATTATAGTCATCATTATTACATATCAAGTAATATTTGCCTTCGTTCGCAGCCATTTGATACGGACTAATTATGTATACCTTGTCTTTTCCATCCTTACCCCTTTTGACACGCTCTTTTTTATCCGTTCCATATTCTATGTAATTGAATGACACTTTACGGTTCTTACTGATTGCAAAATCCAACTTCTTAATATTGTCAAACAGTTCTGCATTATCACAGCGGTCTTCTGGCAGACAAGCAATGTGTTGGATATGTGCATTAAAACGTTCATTGGACAACGCACTTAATTTCTTTGCTAGTTTCTTACATTGACCACTAGACACATGTGGAGAGAAAACCAAACTATCAACCAATAATCGCAACTCGCCTTCATCAAATGGACGCTTCAGATAAAAATCTGACTTAATAAAATTCTTCTCCATAACGCGGTCGCCGGTTTTAGGATCAATTAAAATCTTATTTGTCTTTTCATCCCTTGCCGGCATCATACGAAGCGTTTCCATATAACCGATACCGTATCCCTCGTCCTTAATGTCTACTTCAAGAAAATCCTTTAGTTCCATAATATAACGGTGGATAGCTTTTCGCTCTGCAACGATATCGTACTCCTGCTCCAAAATGGTTTCGATTTCTTTCTGGCTTAATGTGTGTTTCTCGTCCGTATATCTTTTTAAAATATCAAAGATATACAGTGCAATCATCTTTTTCGAACGTTCACGATTCATGTCCTTACACCTCTTGCGTAATATATTATCTGGACACATTATACCACTTCTAAACACACTACACAAATCCAATCTTCCTCTCCTGCTTTTTCACCACATTTGGCATTTCGAAATCTTCTGGCAGTAACATCGTAACCATTTCTCGCGTAACATTGTCATAGTCCAGTCCGACCAATCTGCTTGCTTGTTTCATTTTTGCCTTTTCAAGTATATTGCGAGCATATCTTCCGTTCCCAAAATCTTTCTGATTGATAACTTGTCCAAACATCGCACTTAATTTGTCTTTAACACCGACCCCAAAGTTGAGTCCTTGATTCTTCGCAAGTAATTCTGTTATTTGGTACAACTCGCTTTCATCATAATCATCAAACAGAACATGATAAGCAATACGAGAACGCAAACCCGGATTTCTTGACAAAAACTCTTCCATTTCATCTGGGTATCCGGCGAATATTACAACCATATCTTCTCTATTATTTTCCATCTCCTGCACAATCGTATTGATTGCCTCATCCCCGTACATTCCAGATTTATCGTCCAGCAGAGAATATGCCTCATCGATAAACAGCACTCCACCTTTTGCCTTCTTAAACTTATCCTTTACCATTTGTGCTGTCCACCCCACATATTTGCCAACCAAATCGGCGCGACCAACCTCGTGCAGTGTTCCCTCGGAAAGCACACCATTATCTTTCATAATCTGTGCAAACAATCTAGCTACAGTTGTTTTTGCAGTTCCCGGATTTCCGGTAAACACCATGTGCATAGATGGGTGTGTCTCTTGTAGTCCTTTATCACAAAACATTTTCTGTGCTTTATAGTAATTCAGAGCCTCATTAATGATCGATTTTGCATTTTGAAGCCCTATCATTTTTTGTAGTTCCTCGTAAGCATTTCCTCGTGGTTTTTCCTTCGCATTTGTCTTTTTTACACTATCGATAGACGCATATTGTGGATATTTCTCACTTTTAAGATATTCGTCAAACCAATTGTCAAAAAGTCGATTTAAGTCCGATGGAGTAAAACCTGTTTTACTACCTTTTATCCTGCCAAATAATTTATCATCTGCTTCCACATGTTGATCCAACGCCTTGTCTTTCAGATAATTTCTCGCCTCTTTTCCAAAAGCAACATCTTCTTTGATTTCCACAAAAGTACAATTCTCCACATGTGAGAATAACATGTTTTTGGCCTTGTGATTTGATTTTGGGAGCCAGAATATTGTCAACACATTATGCTTATTCTCATGCAATAGTTCTGCTGACAATTGAATATCATCCAATAACAAATCAGCATACTCCATATCATCTGAAACATTATCATCACATTCTATACAGACAGTTCCTCCTATCGAATACTTATATAATACCCTATGTTGTCTTGCCAGTTTCGAGAGTGGCACTCTTGAATATCGTTGGCATTGAATTCGACCTGCTTTATACAAAGCATTAAGGAGTACATTTACCATTCTTTCGTAAACAGATTTATCATCTGTTTCAATAAGATAATGAACCGGGTGTCCGACAAATTCATTTGTATGTGATTTGTCTAAAATACGCTCCACTTCTTCCCGCAAACTTGAGGACAATAACCGCCGGGATTCCTTAACCAACTCACTCTTTTTTGAGGACACTTCTAAAACGGTCTCATCACAATTATGAAACTCCCGCACCCGCGTCAGTTTCAACTGTTTAAACATGAAATCCTCATCTTCCAGGAAACCCGCCCTGCATGCAGTGCAGATACTAGAATATATTTCTCGCCAGGTGACCTCTTCCATTTCAATTTCAGTGGATTGCACCTCAATAGTTGACAAGTATTGTTGTATGTATAGTTCTGAAATTGGTTCCTTGCTTATTACATTCATATTAATTCTGTTCTTATGAACTGATACGGTAAATATATATCTTTCATCAAACACACTGTTAAATACTGTGGTCTCAGCACATATCATTTCCGCTCGTTGGCGACTTGACGACCTTCTTTCTCGTTCTTGGCTTTCTTCTTGAACTTCACTTTTCTGTTCTATCGTTGCTTTTACTCTATAAAAAATCATTTCAAAACCCTCCATTTGATTGCATTATAGCAACCGGCATGAGACAGTTTTGACCCATCACAATTCATTTATTAAGTAAAAAAATAGTATATAAACATAAAAAGAAAGCCAGCATGCATTTCATATGCTCACACTGACCTTCTCTAATCACCTTATATAATCATCCACCAAAACCGTTCTATTTTGTTACAACCATATGTACGGTTGATTTGCTGATGCCAAATGCCTTCGCCGTCTGCCTCACAGTCGCATTATTCTCTATGATATAATATGCAATTTCAATTGCTCGTTCCTCGATGTAATCCTTCATAAAACCCCTGCATAAATTGCTTTTTTACAATCTATGCATTTTCAGCACGAATTATTCAATGGATTTTTTATATTCTTATTACTCTTGGCAGCCTTCTCTGGTATGTTAGGTCGAGGTGGGATTTTTATTTTGATCGCCAATATTATTTTGACGTCAGAATATTTACTAACTAGCACCGTAATCTTATTAATCTTGTGATAAAAATGTATGTCTTTTTACGGTATGAAATTCGAAATGTTGATTGTCACACCGTAAAGATTCAATTTGCAATCCAAATAACTTCCACAGGGGTAGGTTCTTGTGCACATATAGATATAATATATCCTTGCAAATCCATAGAGTTTAGGCAACAGGCCTGCGTTTCTCCATCTCGCACTACTCTCGCACTACTTTTGAACCAATCATCCTCACACATTCTGCAAGTTTCTTCACACCCTCCAGCAGAAGCAACCACTTCGTACGCCTCAAATGGCACTCCCATGCCTTCTCCGGTCATCTTGACATAACTCTCCTTCATCGTCCAAAGTCTGAAGAACGCTTTGTCGTAATCCTCACCACTGAACTGACTCAGATACTCCTGCTCCCCACAAGAGAAGTACCGCTCAGCCACACGTTCCGGTGCTTTGCGAAGTCTCTCCACATCACACCCCACCAGCTTATCGCTAACAGCACAGATGACCAAATCACTAGAATGACACAAACTAAACTCAAGTCCACTCACCATCGGTTTCCCATGCTCACCAACAAACACCTGAGAGTCTTGCATATGATAAAGGGCTAGGACTTTCTGTAACAAAAGTCCTACCCCCATACTTTGCTTTCTGCTTTTTTCTTGCTTCATGTTATGAATCCTTTTTTGTCTCTCCAATGGAAGTGTCTGTAACATTTCCAGAGCTGATAACGGATCCGGCAGATTCGAAATATCTGCCATATATAATTTCACCATATTATTTCTCTTTATCTTCTTTTGGTTCTACCTGTACGGCATTGTCAACAAGGAATTTACCTACTTTTTCTTGAAGCAGAACTTTGCGGATTCCATCCTCGCTATATTCTTTCAAAAAGTCTTCTGTGTTTTCGTATCCATATTGGCTTGCGAGTTCTTTTGCACCTTCTTCAAACTCCTTATTGGAAATCGTGAGTCCCTCTTTCTTAGCAATCAAATCCATTGCCAGTTCCTGAGTCACCATTATCCTAGCAAATTCTTCTACACCTACGCCATAAGAGGCTTTGAACAAGTCATCGACTGTCTTTCCAGACATTTGTGCATAGTATGAGTATTGTTCTTCCAGATTTTTTATATAATTATCAAGCATGTCTTCCGGAAATTTTTTCACCTTACACTGCTCAACCAACGCTTCCCATACAGATGCAACGAGTGAAGACTCTGCTGTCGCTTTATTAGAAACTTCGAGGTCTGCGCGAATCTGCGCTTTGTACTCTTCGATAGTTGTAGCTTTCGTGCCTAACTGCTCTAAAATATCTACTGTGAGTTCCGGTACATTCTTTTGTTGAAGTCCTTTTAAGGTAACTGTAAACACAACTGCCTGGCCTGCAAGATCTGTATTTCCGTAGTCGTCAGGGAATTTGAGGTCGAGATTAAATTCTTCCCCGATATTTTTTCCTACTACACCATCTTCAAACCCATCAATAAACTGACCCGAACCAAGTTCTAATTCATAATCTGTACTTGAACCACCATCAAATGCAACTCCATCCTTCTTACCTACAAAATCTATAATCGCAATATCACCAAGCTGTGCAGGGCGACCAGTCACATCTGTTTTAGTAGCAAGTGTCTCAAGGTCTGACTGAATACTCATCTCTACATCTTCATCTGTTACAGGCATTTCCACCTTCTCTACTTCTAAACCCTTATATTGCTTAATTTTAATGTTGCGATTGGAAATTGCTCCCCCTACGCCTGCACATCCTCCAAGAAGTGCAAGTGTACATATTCCTGCAACAAAAGTCATTAATTTCTTTTTCATAATCTTTCTCCATTTCTGTGAATTATCATAATACTTCTCTAGTATAACACATTTTTTTCTTTTGAAAAGTATTTCTCTTGCACTTAGTTTGAAAGAATGATAAAATAAATCATTATGTAGAAAGATTTTAGGAGGTTTGACGTGAAGACAGGAACAATCGTTTTAATCGTAATTGTTATACTTACAATCGCAGCGCTTGTTGCATTGTATTTTATCTCAAAGAAGGCAAAGAAAAGACAAGAAGAAACCGAACAACAGATGAAAGCATCTGCTCAGACACTTTCAATGCTGATTATTGACAAAAAGAAGATGAAAATTAAGGAAGCAGGTCTTCCGGCTGTTGCTCTTGAGAGCACACCAAAATATCTTCGCGGAATGAAAGTACCGGTTGTTAAAGCAAAAGTTGGTCCTAGAGTGATGACTCTTCTCTGTGATGATAAGGTATTCCCGAACATCCCTGTTAAGAAGGAAGTGAAGGCTGTTGTAAGCGGTCTTTACATAACAGATGTGAAAGGGCTTAGAGGTCCTCTGGAAGTACCGAAGAAAGAGAAGAAAGGTCTCTTCGGCAGAAAAAAATAAACAAATAGCGGAATCAAAAATGTGCAGTCGCGAGAAATGCAACTGCACATTTTATTTACCTAAAATCTCATCTTGTCATGTATGGAGAACTCTTTTGAATCCCTTGGCTTAATATTAATTCGTATTGTACAATCCGCAAGTGGTTCATAATTCACATCGAGCGCATATTCTGCTCGTATATTAATATTGTCTTCCTGTTGATCCACCACAATCTTACTGGTACAGATTCCAAGATTCAGTTCCCCAAGCGGTGTTCGATAAAAACAACGGTTTGTCTTTCCTTTTTCAAACACCATATGCATATTGGAAATGCCTTTTTTCATCACTTCCAATGTCTCTTTTCCCGTTAGTCGAATCTGTGTTTTTGTAACTCCCGGAATCCCTTCCGCCACCTCTTCAAAGAAAATATAGTGTTTTCCGTCTTTAAAGTAGTAAATACCAGCGCTAACAACTTCAATTGGCTCATCGTCATTATTCTCCATTTCATTCACGGCCATCTGCAGACCGGAAATGCTCACTAAAACATCTTTTGTCATATCATCACCTAGTATTCCTCTATATTGATTTGCTTCGTTGTCTCAATATCATATGGAAGAATGGAGTTTGCAAACTGCTTAAACTTATCAGCAGCATCACTGACATAGAAGGAATATGAACCATGGTCTCCCTCTATGTCCGGATTCTCCATGTCATTTTCTTGAAGCAATACCTTGAGATCCATCGCCGTCTCATAGGCAGGATTCACCAGAGTAATCTTCTCTCCCACATATTCGCGAATCTTAGATCGCAGAAGCGGATAATGGGTACACCCCAAAATCAATGCATCAATATCTGACTCTTTAAACGACGCTAGATAGTAATCGATAATCTCATCGGTAACATGATGCTTTTTAAACCCTTCTTCTACCAATGGCACAAACAATGGGCATGCCTTTGCAATCACAGACACCTCCGGTTCAATACCCTGAATAATTTTCTCGTACATAGCACTTCTTACCGTAGCCTCCGTCCCGATAACGCCTACTTTCTTCGTCTCTGTGACCGCAAGAGCAGCTCTTGCACCAGGTTCCACCACACCGATAATCGGAATATCAAACTCATCTTTGACTGCTTCAAGCGCTAATGCACTAGCAGTGTTGCAGGCAATTACAATGGCTTTGACACCCTTTGTCTGCAGAAAATGAATAATCTGTCTGGAAAAACGAATGATATTATCTCTTGATTTGCTACCATATGGAACACGCGCAGTATCCCCAAAATAGACAATGTCCTCATTCGGCAAATTGCGCATAATTTCTCTCGCCACTGTAAGACCGCCCACACCGGAATCAAACACACCGATTGGCGCTGTCTTTTTCACCTGCATTCCCAAAACACTCTTCTCCTTTAACTGAACTTAGCAATTATAAAATCTTGGAAATCTTCAACTGATATTCCGGAAGTTCTTTTTGCATCTTAAGCGCATCGTTGATGTCAAAATCCATGAACTGGGCATTCTGATAACCCACTACACGATTTTTCTTTCCTTCTATCAGACAGTCAACTGCTTTTGCTCCCATAACAGAAGCGTACACACGGTCTTTAACCGTAGGACTTCCACCTCGTTGCAAATGCCCGAGAATCGTAGCTCTCGTCTCTACACCGGTTGCTTCCTCAATTCTCTTTGCCATATTAATGGAATCACCAACACCTTCAGCATTAATAATAATATAATGCTTTTTACCATTTCTGCGATTCTCGATAATATCATCAATAATCGCTTGTTCATCATATCCATGCTGTTCCGGCAAAAGAATATGCTCTGCACCATTTGCAATACCGCACCAGAGTGCAAGGTAACCGGCATCCCTACCCATTACCTCAACAATACTGCATCTCTCGTGAGAGGTTGATGTGTCGCGAATCTTATCAATTGCTTCCATTGCTGTATTTGCAGCTGTATCGAAACCGATTGTATAGTCGGTACATGCAATATCAAGGTCAATTGTTCCAGGAATACCAATAACGTTGATTCCATACTCAGCAAGCTTCTGTGCGCCTGCAAAAGAACCATCACCGCCGATAACAACCAGTCCCTGAACGCCATATTTTTTAAGGATACCTGCCGCCTTTCTCTGACCTTCAGGTGTGCGCATCTGCTGACTTCTCGCCGTCTGTAAAATGGTTCCCCCACGCTGAATTGTATCTGCAACATCCTTTCTCGACATATCTATAATCTCTTCTCGAAGTAATCCATGATAACCACGTCTAATTCCAAGTACATTGAGTCCATGAGCTAATGCTGTTCTTACAACCGCACGCACCGCTGCGTTCATTCCCGGTGCATCACCACCGCTTGTCAAAACGCCAATTGTATGAAGTGGTTCTCTCATTCCAAGTTCATCCTTCATAATCATTTCTCCATTTTTACCTATAGTCCTATTATTGTTAGCATTTTACACCTTTTCTAATTGTTTTTCCACAACTTTTACTCGGTCTTTGCCAAAATATTTTTCTACTGTCATGAGTAAATCGGCATCGACATGAATATTGTAATTTGCAGGAAGTCTCTTGACCGCTTTTTCTTTTGCACAATATATCACAATTCGGTCAGTTCCTTTGAAATGTTTGAGCATTTCGAAAAGATGTGCTTCTTCTGACTGATAAGACGGAATATCTGCAAATTGAATCCACAGTTCGCATGGAACATCCTCAAATGGAATGACCGTCTCACAAATCAGCTTACTTGCTCCCCCGTCTTCCTCAGATACTCGACCCTTTACGAACACCTTGGCATCTTCATCGAGATACTGTTTGCTTCTCTCATAGTCTTTCGGAAATACCATGACTTCCACAGTACCCATAAGGTCCTCAATACTTAAGAATGCCATTGTCTTATTGTTTTTTGTATATTTAATCGTCTTCGTTGCAATCATACCACCAATAATTGCTCGCTCGCCTTCTCGCACCTTCGTGTGTCCGGTTTCCTCATCCAGTTGAAAGTCCATTGTAGTAGCCGTTATGCTCTTTTTCCACTTCTCCTCATACTCTTCCATCGGATGTCCACTGACATAAATCCCGAGTACCTCCTTCTCAAATGCAAGCATGGTCTCTTTCTCATATTCCCCTACATTTGGAAGTGGTATATCAAACTCACTTTTCTGCTCTTCGCTCACCATATCAAACAGTGTCATCTGGCCTGTCATGGAGTATTTTTTCTCCTGTGCCACCTGGTCTACAATCTTAATGTATATCATCATGAACTGCTTTCTGGTTCCACCCAGACAATCCAATGCACCTGCCTTGATGAAACTTTCAATGGTACGTTTATTGACTTCTTTTCCTGTCAAACGCTCGATAAAATCTTTGAGGTGTTTGAACGGACCGTTTTTCTCACGCTCTGCAACAATTGCTTCGATTACCGGACGTCCAACGCTCTTAATTGCTGACAATCCATACAAAATATTATCGCCACTTACAGAGAAATTGCCTTCGCCCGTGTTGATATCTGGTGGCAATAATTTGATACCCATCTGGCGACAGGTATAAATATATTCTGCCACTTTTCCGGCATTATCAATCACGGAAGTCATAAGTGCCGCCATAAATTCTACTGGGTAATAATATTTGAGATAAGCTGTCTGGTATGACACTATCGCATACGCTGCTGCATGTGACTTATTAAACGCATACTTTGCGAAATCAAGCATTTCGTCATAAATTTTGTTGGCTGTGGCTTCATCAATTCCGTTTGCAATGCATCCCGGCACACCTTCTTCCGGATTTCCGTACACGAAGTTCTGTCTCTCCTTCGCCATGACATCGGTCTTTTTCTTTGACATAGCACGACGAAGAAGATCGCTTCTACCAAGCGTATAGCCTGCCAGGTCACGCACAATCTGCATAACCTGTTCCTGATATACGATACATCCGTAGGTAGCCTTCAGAATAGGCTCAAGCTGCGGACAATCGTATGTAATCGCATTCTGGTCGTTTTTCCCCTTGATATACTGTGGAATGAAATCCATCGGACCCGGTCTGTAAAGTGCGATACCCGCAATGATATCCTCAAGACTCTGCGGTTTTAGTTCCTTCATGAAGCTCTTCATGCCTGCACTTTCCAACTGGAACACACCATCTGTCTTTCCTGTTCCGATGGAATCCAATACTGCTTTATCATTATAATCAATATGGTCGATATCGATTTTCTTTCCTGTATTCTTTTCAATTAAACGAACTGCATCACGAATTACCGTCAATGTACGAAGACCGAGGAAATCCATTTTGAGCAGTCCCAACTCTTCCAAAGTTGTCATAACGAACTGCGTCGTTACAGAACCGTCTGAGCCCAGAGACAATGGCACATATTCATCTACTGGTTCTTGACAGATCACAACACCTGCTGCATGCATCGATGAATGGCGTGGTAGCCCTTCCAGACGTCTGGATACTTCAATGAGTTCCTGTACCTGTTCATCCTTCTGATACAATTCACGCAGTTCCGTACTGGCATCCAATGCTTTATCCAAAGTCATTCCAAGGTCATTTGGAATCATTTTAGAAATGCTGTCACAAAGTGCATATGGCAGATCCATCACTCGTCCAACATCGCGCACCACAGCCTTGGCCTTCAGAGTTCCGAATGTTACAATCTGTGCTACATTTTCTGCACCGTACTTGCGAACTACATAATCGATAACCTCCTGTCTTCTCTCGTAACAGAAGTCAATATCAATATCGGGCATAGATACACGCTCCGGATTAAGGAAACGCTCAAACAGAAGCTGATACTTAATCGGATCAATATTAGTGATACCAAGCGTGTATGAAACAATACTTCCTGCAGCAGACCCTCGTCCCGGTCCAACCATAATTCCATTTGTGCGGGCATAGTTAATAAAATCCCATACAATGAGAAAATAATCCACATAACCCATGTTTTTAATTGTATTTAACTCATAGGTGAGTCGCTCCGTCAGTTCTCCCTCCGGATTCTCATATTTCTGATGCAAACCTTCAAAACAAAGCTTATTCAGATATTCCCATGCCGTATAACCGTCCGGTACATCATATCGCGGCAGTTTTGTCACATGGAACTCAAACTCTACATTACAGCGATCTGCAATCTTCTGTGTGTTTTCAATCGCCTCCAGGGCATACGGAAACAGCGCACGCATCTCGTCCTCTGATTTAACAAAATACTGTCCGCCCTCATATCGCATACGGTCTTCATCCGCCAATTTCTTTCCGGTTTGGATACACAGTAACACGTCATGCGGTTTCTCATCATCTGCGTAGGTGTAATGCACGTCATTCGTCGCCACAAGTTCAATACCCGTCTCCTGAGACAGGCGTAAAAGTTGCTGATTTACCATGCCTTGTTCCTGCATACCATGGTCCTGAAGTTCAAGGAAGAAATTATTTTTTCCAAAAATACTTTCATAGCGTGTTGCAGCTTCCATCGCCTCTGCATACATGCCACGAAGCAGGAACTTCTGCACTTCCCCTGCAAGACAGGCACTGAGTGCAATGATACCCTCATGATACTGCTCTAAAACTTCCATATCCACACGTGGTTTGTAATAGTAACCGTCCACAAAACCTTTGGAAACAATCTTCATAAGATTCTGGTATCCGGTCTGATTTTCTGCAAGGAGCACCAAATGATAATAGCGCTCTTCACTGCTATTTCCCGGTGTCTTATCAAAACGTGAACCCGGCGCCACATAGACCTCACACCCAAGAATCGGCTTGATTCCTGCATTTTTTGCTGCACGGTAAAAATCAATCACGCCGTACATGACGCCATGGTCTGTTATGGCCGCACTGTTCATTCCCAGTTCTTTTACTCTTGCAACGTATTCTTTTATCTTATTCGAGCCGTCCAACAGACTGTATTCTGTATGAACGTGTAAATGTGCAAAACTCATTTATTTCACCTTTATCGATTTATCGTCAATTACTATTTTACCTTCTTTTAAAAGTCTTCCCACTGCACGTTTAAATGCATTTTTGCTCAAGTTGAACTCTTTTTTAATCAGTTCAGGGTCTGCCTTGTCATTGAAAGGCAATGCACCGTTCAGTTCCTGCAAACGTTTCCAAATCATTTCCGCATCCTTGTCCATCTGCATCGGAATCTTCTCACGAACACTAAGATCAAGTTTTCCATCTGCCTTCACTGCAGTCACTCGTGCTTTTACTGTTTGTCCCACACGAAGTTTGCCATATGCTTCCTTCTTTGGAATCAGTGCAGAAAACTGATTGTCTACTGCCACAAACACACCAAATTCATCACTTGTGTCATAGATGATGCCCTCCACCATATCATCCTTCTGATATGGCGAGTCAGTGCGGAGTACATCATACACTTTCATTGTTGCACAGAGTCGCTCGCTCTTATCAATGTAGAGTGTAACGAGACATTTATCCCCCTGCATCACCTTCACAGTCTGCTGCTTGAACGGAAGGAACAGATCCTTTTCCAGTCCCCAGTTAAGAAAGGCGCCGAATTTGTTAGTGTCAGCAACCTCTAAAACCGCAAGTTCTCCAAGTTCCACCTTCGGTTCATTGGTAGTTGCAATCAGTCGGTCATCCGAATCTTTATACAGAAATACTTCCACCGGGTCGCCCGGCTCTACACCTGCCGGAACCTGTTTCTTTGGAAGCAATACTCTCTCCTCATCATTCCCAAGATATACACCGAAGTCTACTTTTTTCACTACTGTCAATACTTGTCTTTTGCCTAATCTCATCTCATCTACTCTCCTATAAACTCTACAACCGCATACGTAGTACCTTCTTTATCACAAAGCTCTACCACAATACGCTCTTCTTCTATTACTTGTCTCAGTACAATTGTATCTCCCATAACAGCAGCCTTCTTATATTCCACACGGAGCTTTTGCACCTCGAATTTCTCTGGAAGCGCCTCACATGCCAATTCGATATACTTACTGTTATTCACATGTGCATTCGTATCAATATGATACTTGCGTACCGAAAATGTGTCAACCTCTATAGCCCCATCCGGCACCTTGATTTTTCTGGAAACCTCCTCCATCGGAATCTGCTCTCCAACCTCGTACACTGTAATCTCTTCCTCTGTCGGCTTTATCGGTCTTCCGGTCTTCGTATCTATGTACACCCACAGGGAGTGTGCTCGCGCAAGTTCCTCGTCTTTGGTCGTCTTCATGCAAAAATCTCTCGGTCCAAACACACCCTTGAATCCAGTCGCCCATGTAGAGACTTCGATGCTCTCACAAACCTGTGGGCGACGCATAATCTCCACCTGCCAGGAGTTCAGAATCCATGCACGCTCTCTCTCCACAAGGTAATCATGCCCTACCCCGATTGTCTCTGAATTCTCCGTAGTACAATCCTGAAAATAATTGATGATTGCAGGAATCTTTATTTTATTGTCTATTCCGCATTCGCTGTAGCGAACACGTCCATCCATCTTGTACATCTTTTGCTCCTTTTGTCCTTAGGCTAGAAAAAAAACCAGTCGATCTTAAAACGACTTGTCGCCGTCACCATCTCGTAAGTATCCTCTTCCAGTACTTTTTTCAAATCCTTTTTCCCTTTCTCCGGCACCACTGCATGTACCGCATCAATAAAGCAGAGGTTTGGGTACAGTACGCACCACCAATTCTGCCCTTTGGCTTGTCCGATTTCAATGCGGAGCGACTCATATTCCCCTGACGGAAATGTAATATCCCCATAAGTCTTTTCCGGGAAATCACAGTTTGTCACCTCTGCCGTCACTTCATATGCATAGCCTTCATTACGTATAACCGCTTGTGCTAAATTTACAATTGCACTCAAATGACTTTTCGCCCATTCTTTGGTTGTCTCCACACTGTCAGACTCCGGAATCTCTTCCTTCATGTAGGCAATCACAGCTTCCTTGACCTGCATTTTCAAAGCTTGATCCTCCTCGCTGTCGCTGTTTGCCAGCACATGAAAACGGAATACTTCTTCTGCTAACTCCTGCTGCATCTGAGACTGCTTTGCATTTACCACAATACCAGTCACCACCATTGATATCAAGATTCCGATTAATACACATATTTTTTTCATACTCTATGTACCTCCACGTTTGATAGTCGGAGTATCCCCATATTTCTGAAACTTATACATTTACTCTATTTCTTCGTTTGAATCGTATTGGCAACAGTAGCCATCTGGTTGTCAATATGTGTGCTGATAGCCTGTTTTGTGGCTAACTTGTCACGCTGTACAATACACTCGATGATATGCTCGTGTTCCGCAAACAGTGCGGCATGTACCTCTTCTCTTTTGAGGTACTCCACACGATAACGATACATCTGTTCACGCAGGTTATACAGAAGCTGAATGAGTCTTTGATTATCTGTCGCGAAGTAAATGATATCATGGAACTTCACGTCCGCCTCTGCAAGTGTCGTCACATCTTGACTCTTTGACACCTCTTCGAATTCCTTTGCCGCCTCACGAAGCTTGTCCACATCCTCCTCAGAGATTCGTTCACAAGCAAGTTCTACAGCTAGTTCTTCCAAAGCGCTTCGTACCTCGAGCACATCGCGAAGACTCTTTTCTGTAATCTCGGCAACCTCAGCTCCGCGTCTTGGAATCATAAGAACAAGTCCTTCCAACTCAAGTTTGCGAATCGCCTCGCGAATCGGTGTACGGCTCACACCCAGTTTATTCGCCAACTGAATCTCCATCAGACGTTCGCCCGGCTTTAACTCACCGCGTAAAATAGCCTGGCGAAGTGTATGAAATACCACATCACGAAGTGGTAAATATTGATCTATATCTACTTGAAAATCTGTTCCCATCTTATTTCCTCCTCACATTGTGTACGTTTGCGATATACACTTGCTTTGCAATCTGCAACGTTCGTATATGTTCCTGTGCCTTTCTTGCCTTACTTTTATCATCGAATATACCAAACACCGTCGGTCCGCTTCCACTCATCATGGCATTCAGTGCTCCATCTTGCTTCATAACATCTTTGATATCTTCTATGATTGGATAATCTCCTATCGTCACGGTCTCAAGCACATTTCCCATAGAAGCTGCGACCTTGTAAATGTCCTGCTTGTCCAGACCCTCTAAGATTCCGTCAATATCAGGATGCTCGCTAATCTCCTGCGAATCCAGTTTCTCATATACAGTCTTCGTAGACACGCTGATACCCGGTTTTGCAATCAAGACATAACATTTTGGCAACGGCGGCAATGGTGTCAGAATCTCACCAATTCCTTCCGCCAGCACGGTTCCTCTCATCACACAATACGGAACATCTGCACCGAGTGACACGCCCCTCTCCATCAGTTGCTTCTGGGAAAGCCCCAATGAAAACAGTCGGTTCATTCCCACCAGAACTGCTGCCGCATTGGCACTTCCGCCTGCCAAACCTGCGGCAACAGGAATATGTTTATCTAATACAATGCGAACGCCCTCCTTGATGTCAAATTCATCCATCAGAAGTTTTGCCGCCTTATATGCAATATTAGTCTCATCCACCGGAAGATAGAATAGGTTACATTCCAGATGAATGCCTGCCTCTTCTGTCTTTTGCACAGTCACGTTGTCATAGAGATAAATGGTCTGCATCACCATACGGACATCGTGATATCCATTCTCTCTTCTCCCCAGTACATCAAGTCCCAGATTGATTTTCGCAAGAGCCTTTAGCGTTACGGTATCGTTCATGTTTTTCCCCCGTTTTTTCGTTTTGTATTTCTTTTGTATCTTGTATACACTCTTCCTACAGTATACTCATATTTTCCTTAAAAATCAATAACCTGTCGCCTTGTTTTATCTGTTCACCACTGACTTCATTTACTTCTTTGATAGCATCCACTGTCGTGCTGTATCGTTTTGCCAACGTCCACAGGTCATCCCCATCTTTCACCAAGTATCCGACAATACTTGGACGCTTTGCTGCCTCTTCCATATCAATTGGTTCCACGCACACGTTTTGAATTATATCCATGTGGCCGCATCTCTTAAAAAAGCCGTGAAACGCTAACGCAGCTTTCACTTCAATCTCATCTCCGCCCTGCAGAGTAATACTGAGTTGCTCTAAGGTCACAGAGATATGGTATCTCAAATTTTCATCTGTCTCATTACATTCAATCAGATGTGAAAATGGAACGACGCCCTGCCATGTGTCAAAAGGCATGTTATCATTAGCCTTTACATATAAGAAACTAATATACAAGGCACCTTCTACCAAAATGCCATCTTCTTTCATATCCATTTTGTCTACTCGAACATTGCCACTGCTGTGACAAATCTGCAAAATATCACCGCGAAGCTCCGGAATTGAAAGTCGTTCCATCACTTTGCATTTCGAATGGTTTTGAAGCACAAGCTGCTCGTATTCCATAGGCTTTTTTTCTAAAATGCAGTTGTGCTCGAGAGAATACATATCCTCCAAAATTTCCATTTTTTCTTCTTCATAAACTGCAATAAAGAGTTGCAAAGTTCCCTCGATGCCAATTACACGCATTTCTCCGTCCTCGTCCACGCGAACATCCGCATGCACATCCTCCATGTTTGCCTGCACATGATGATACATCGTCTCATCGACTCCATAACACTCCACGCGACCCTGATACGGAACTGCCTGCTCAATCCAGTCAATCTTACCATCCGGAGATTCATAGAAACAGAACACTAGAAGTTCACCCATAATCTGCAGTTCATCCACAGCAAGCTTGGTGTCTATTCTACGATTTGCAATATCTGTCCAGAGCATCATGCCAATCGACTCCTTTGTTCCAGGAAGTGTAATCTCTTCTTTGATGCGATAAGTGTCCTTTTTGGAGGTTCGAACCTTCAGCATATCCATCTCTTTTTGCTTTTTATACACTCTGTCGCCACTCTCTACATCTGTCGGAATCTCCCATGTGTTTTGCTTTTCTGACTCGATATCCATCTCTACCATCGCCTTGATGCGGAGCTTTCGAGAATGTATCATATGTACATGGAGATCCGCTCTTGCACTCTTTACATCCATATTCACGTCTGCGCCATCCTCTACATACACCATCTCCACAAATGGAATCTTGCCCTCCAGACTTGAAAATGTAGGTTCGATTCCCTCCGCCACATAGAGAATCTGGAACTCAATTTTTCCCTGCACACGAAGATAGTTCTCCACAGGCTTGATTTCATCAATATGCACGCGTGCTTCACTGCTTACAATCTTTTCCACGTCATTTTTACTGTCCGGCACATTAAAATCCTCATCCAGCATAAACTGGTCAAAGAGCCTTTTATCCACCTGATTTGTCTCGATTTGTCTTGTTATTACTTCCATGCTTTAAAACTCCTTTACTCAAACACAACATTTTTATCGATAAACTCTGTCTTAACCACGATATATGGATAGGTCGCCCGCTCCAATATCTTCTCATCTTTTGCCGGTCCAATCAGGTTCGTGTGTATATAAATGGCATTCTCCGTCTCGTAAAGTTCTGTTACTTCAATACTGTAGCCGCTAGTCGGTTGCTTGCCGTAACCCACTGCAATATAAAGCGTGCCGTCATCTGCATAGGTCAGTTTGAAAGGCTCCTCGTCCTTCTCGTCAATCATCTCCTCCAGTTCTTCAGGAATGTCCTTGTTTGGAACAACCGTAAACTCAATATCTCTTAGTTTTTCCGTGCTGATTTTTTCTGTGGAACAGCCTGCAAAAAGGCATAAGATACTCATACATAATATGGCTAGGATATATTTTTTCATAACAACCCCATATATGATTTCACTACTATTCTATACAGTGTAATTTGAAAATAGACATAAAAAAAGACCTGAAATTTTGTCGTTTAAGATGTTGAATGCAACTGAGTGTCGTATTTTCCTGGCCTGTTAGGCGTAGAGGTATTTTTCTTTCGAAAACTAACCGAATACAATACAAAACTTGCTCATTATATGTGAATTTGTTCGTTGGCAAAATTTTTATGTATTTTTCAACTCACTTTTCTAGTTTTTCGGTTAGAAAAATATTAATTTTTACATCAACAAACAATCTGCTCAATAACTTTATATTTTCGACCTGTTTTTAGTTAGTTTCTGTACAAAAATATGTATATGAGTATAAATCGATTCTTGAAAAAACTTTATAGGTATACACTGAAAGAACCTTTCAATAAAATTATAATTTTACCGAAAGGTTCTTTAAAATCTAATACTTATATCTTACCGATGGCAATCATAACGTATGGTGTTTTTCCTTCACCCGTCATTAAAGTTACCTGCAACATAGTATCACCTGCTATCCATTTGTGATTTACACTATTATACCCCATAGGCGTTGCCTCTGTTTTATCACTTTGTATTCCATACAATTTTACTAGTTCTTCTATCTGTGCCGTATACCATTCTTCATAATTTTCATCCAGATTAAATGAAAATTTTATTATTTGCAATTTATTATCATGAAACTCAAAAGATGTTTCCCCGTGTTGTCCATCTAACACAAACGGATTCTTCGACTTATAAAAAGCATATTCTTGTGGTGCACCACTTTTCGAACTATCTTCTATAAGAGTACATGATAATTTCTCCTTTAATTCATTAAAGTCTATTCCCCATTCAATTTCTTTGTATTGATACACTTCGTTGCTCTTTAGTTGTTCTAGTGAAAGTTCTATACTATCTTCTTTCTGAGTATTTGTAAGAAAATAACCCAGTACAGATAGTGCGAATGCAACTACCCCTATAAGTATAAGTTTATATTTCTTGCTCGTCATCGTTGTTATGCCTCCACTATTCATTATAGGTTAGTCAGAAACTTGCATAGGACATACATCATAGAATCCTTTTTTGCTACATTCTGTATGATATTCCCAGCAATAGTGTTCTTCATACATCCATAAAACATTAGCACAATATGGACACATTTCAGCTCCACGGCTTACATAGTAATATGCATAGCAATCCGTATTAAAAATACCCAAAAATCCTTTGTGATATCCTTCATCAACAAGTGTTGCTTCTGCTGCGCAAACCGAAACTGAGAAATTGAAACATTTTTCACATGTTGGATAGGTTGATGCACCCATATCGATCGGGAGATTTTCTTCCCTAACCCCCATCAATTCTTCTCTGTTAGATGAACGAATACTTTCTTCGAGACGTCGTTGCTCTTCTTCAATAAATGGTTGATAAGCTTCTCTAAATTCTGTAAGATCATTCGCAAACACGCTTGCTCCAATTGAAATTGTCATTACAATCACGAGTAACATAGATAAAAATATTCTTTTCTTATTCATAAATTTTTCCTCTTGATTTTTAAATCACTTTACATCTTCTATTTTTGTTACATTTGTGTATTCATAACACCACCAGAATCACCCCTCGCATATATTTTTAAAAACACATTTTTAAAATTCAAGTTGCATTAACTTGGGTTGTTTGTTAAAATACTACCCAAAATACATACTGTTTACAAGAAAGCATTCATTTACATTTGTAAAGCATTGCTTGCGAAACAAGAAAAGAGGCTAAATGGACACTAGGAACACATTACATACAAACTTAAAATACTACCGCTTGCAAAAAGGACTGTCGCAAACAGAAGTTGCCGACCGCATAGGAGTTTCCCGTCAAGCAATTTCAAATTGGGAAGCCAAAAGAGCTTATCCTGATTTGGACAACATCGTTTTATTATGTAAATTATATGGAATAACTACAGATGCGCTTCTTGGAAATGATACAAAACAACAAATTGGGGAAACAGATACAACTTGTAATTCTTCTTCAGAACCTCAACAAGATTATAGAATTTTAGGAAAAACCACACAAAATATTTTAGAAATGCTATGTTTAGCGGTTATTTTAGTACTCGCATCTCAATTTATTATTTTAGGAATACTTGCACCAATTTTAATTGCTGTATGGTTAAAGAAAAACGATAGAAACTACAAAATCATGTATATACTTTGCATTATAATTTTTCTGATTGGAATACGAAATACTTATGTAGCAATCGAACACGTTTTCAGCATCGGAACAGCAACAATTGAATCTGTATAAAACAAAAGCGCCATAATGGCGCCTTATTTTTTAGATACTATTAAATCAGAATCTGAAATCGTAGCAATAACTCCAGTATTATACCTAAATATTGTCAATTTAAAAACAAACGCATAAGTCACTTTTACACTACTATTACGCACTAAAGATGCATCTTGTATTTCCCCCTGTAAGATCGAATAGAATGGCGAATACGCTCTAGTGATTTGATTGTTGGATACTGATACATAAAATCCTGCCTTCCAATGGCTTGTCTCGTAAGAAACCTTGTATGTATCATCTGCCACCCTTGCATTATCTGTAATCTCTTCAATTGTAACTCTCTGAATGTCACCATCCGCATTTTCAATCACAAAGGTCTGTGTTCCACCTTTTTTCAAATCATACACTGCTTCTTTCTGTGGTTCTGCCGCACTTACCATAAATGTGTTCATCATGAACATCATCACCACAAGTGTCACTGCTAAAAACTTTCTTTTAATATGTCTCATAACAATCCCTCCTAAATAATATTGTTTATATTACTTATTATAAAATATCCGCTTTCATTTCACTAGAAAGCATTGCTTGCTCTTTTGAATCCCTATAAAAACAAGGGTGGTCGCAAAATGTAAAGAATTGCTTTACATAGAAAAGGATTACCAAAGATAACCAATTAGGATACTTTTTCACAACAAGTAACCAATTTGTATACAACAAATACAAACCTACAGCAAAATATCCGACAAATCCTAGATTGCATCTTAGGACTGCCGGATATTTTACACCAACTCTGCATTCTTTTTAATTGTCTCTTGTATCATCGCCTGACATGTCGCGCCAATCACCTTCTGCTCATCCCTACTCAAATCCTTTGGATATATCGGCTTGCCATACTCTATAACAACATGCATCTTCTTAAGTTTCGGCAAATGATTTTCGAATATCTCCGCAGAATTGTTGATTGCTACAGGAACAATCGGACATCCAGTCTTTAGCGCAATCTTAAACGAACCTTCTTTAAACGGAAGCATACTGAGTTCCTCGCCCGTATTTCTTGTTCCCTCAGGGAAGATGGCGATAGACACACCTTTCTTCACATACTCAATTGCCTGCAGAATTGTCTTCATTCCCTGCTTAATGTCCTTGCGGTCAAGAAAGAGACAGTACACGTAGCGCATCCACACACGAAGCGATGGAATCTTTCCCATAGAGTCTTTTGCTACAAATCCCGTCAAGTCCTTGCATTGCACATACATGATGAGAATATCAAAAAAACTTCTGTGATTCCCCACATAGAGTGCCGCCTCATCCGGCATGTTTTCTTTTCCAATGACTGTTATGCTAGTGCCTGCAATCTTTAAAATCACTCCGAATCCCCACTGCACAATACGGAGCGAACTGTAGTCCTTTGCTTTCTTATTGATTTTCCCAATCAACCATTCGATTGGAAAGACCAGATAAGAAAAGAGTAAAAATAGTCCTAAAAATATACATCCTATAATAAATCTTATCATAACCTCTATCCCTTCTTCTATTCCACCAAATCCTCCATCATACACCCTAGAACCTTTGCAATGCTATAAATGGTATCAACACTGGCTTTGTTAATATCCTTGTTACGTTGCTCGTACATCTGTATAGACCGAAGACTAACACCGGAACGTTTTGCAAGTTCTGCCTGTGTGAGGCCGTAGGCTGTGCGTATACGCTTCAAATTAGTTGTCGGAAAATGCTCCTTCATACGAGTATCTATAATATCTACAAACTTTGAAATATCTGCCTCATGCAAGGTATAATACATCATTTGTAAATCCTCAAAAGAAACCACTTTGAAAATATCGCTATACTTTCTTCCCGAACACCATTGATAATAGGCCACTGCCCAGCCAATCCAATATTCTCTGGAACGCCCCATATGTTCCTGCAATTCTATGTGCAGCTCTTGTCCCTTCGTCTCTGCCATAACGTCAACTACAACTTCTATTCCACTCTTTCCTGCGAGAAATGCCGGCTCTCCACGCTCCATTCGTTTACTGACAGTGCTAACGATAAACAATTTGACAAAATCTTCACTTGGAATGTTGCAGACATTAACCGCATAATCAAAGGCATCGCCTAATACGGCTTGTGCTTTACTTAGATAAATTTCTTGGTATGCGTGAGTCATCATTTTTTATGCCTCCCCTCATAATATCCTGAATATACAGCCCATCGCTTTCCTCTTCTAGCATTTCTAAATAAAGCTGGTTTGCTTCATCATCTCTCGCCCTTCGTAAAACATAAAAAATATCCTTTTCTGCGACATCGAAACCTTCATATTTCAATTTTGAGAAAGCATACTGTGATTTAATAACAATCTGTTCTCCCAATTTTCCCAACCTCATGGCGCGAGCTAATTGTTCGACTGAAATACCGTTATTCAAAAACGATTCTGCGTAATCAAAATAAGAATCATCTGCACGATACCCGGTAACAATGTCAAAGGCATTCACGTTAACACCAAAATTATCAATCAAGTAGTGTTTCGCCCGTCTTGCTACCGGAGTTTTGATAGAAAACAGTCTGTGTTCTAACAAGACAGCAATCCAATTTAGAATTGTGTAATCCGGGCTATTCAAATTTAAGATGTTCAAATATTCTGTATCTATCGAATAACGGTTAGAAAAACCATCCTGAAGAGACGAAACAGCCCACTCTCTTGCGAGGTCATCACTCTGAGTACAATAGAAGCCCAGACCAAAATCATTGTTCTTCTTTCCCAATCCAAAAGCAGGTACTTCTACAATTTGTTTGGATCCATGGTATATTGTGATAAGCTCATCCATTTCTGTTTCCTCCCCTTCTTTATTCAATTAAATAGTATCACTACAGTGATAGTTTGTCAACGATGAACTTAGTAATAACAAATGTTATAAACAAGTTTAAGTATTTTTAACTATCGTCCGTAAAGTCTCGTGATTCTGGCAAGTTCTTTCGCCAGTCCCTCAGACAAATCTTCCTTTTTATAACGCCAAGCCCAGTTATGTATATGCTCGCCGGACACGCCCGGTGTATTCATTCGTCCTTCACTTCCCACACCGAGCACATCCTGTAATGGGAAGATGGCATATTTTGCAACTGTACCGAGACACGTACGAATGAAATCCCAAGAAATGAGTCCTCCATCCGTATTCATATAGCAACGCACCTTGTCTCTAGAATAATCCTTCGCACTCTCATACCAGCCACGCGTCGTATCGTTATCGTGGGTTCCTGTATAGCACACACAATTCGTATCTGTAAATTGATGAGGAAGGTATAGGCTCTCACCCTCTGCCTCAAATGCAAACTGCAAAATCTTCATGCCCGGGAAACCTAATTTCTCACGAAGTGCATGCACTTCCGGTGTGATAAGTCCCAAATCTTCTGCGATAATCGGAAGATTCTTGCCAAGTTCCTTTTCGATTGCCTGGAAGAGTTCCTCCCTAGGTCCCGGAACCCACGCTCCGTTTACGGCAGTCTCTTCGCCAGCCGAAACGGACCAATAACTTTCTAAACCTCTAAAATGGTCAATTCGCAGAATATCACACATCGTTAACTGCTGACGGACACGTGATATCCACCATTTATATCCTGTCTTCTTATGCTTCTTCCAGTCATACAACGGATTCCCCCAGAGCTGTCCTTCTGCGCAGAAATAATCCGGCGGAACTCCCGCAACTGAAGTCGGATATCCCTTGCTGTCCAATTGAAATAACCCTTGGTTCGCCCACACATCGGCACTGTCCAGTGAAACAAAAAGCGGAATATCTCCTATGATTGTAACCTCTTTTTCATTGGCATATTCTTTGAGTGCCATCCATTCTTTATGGAACATAAACTGTACAAAATAATAGTATTTCACGTCTGCTGCAAACTGCTTCTTCATACGCTTCTTCACTGATGCCGTAGGCTTGCGGTATCCTTTATCCCAATCAAGCCATGCTCTTCCCTCATGAAAATCTTTACATGACATATAAAGTGCATAGTCCTCTAACCAGAACAGATTCGCACTGACAAACTTCTGATATTCCTCACGCAACTCTGTACGCGCAATTTTGTCGAAGCGGCCTGCTGCCATGCGCAAAATCTTTGTCTTCCACGGAATAATTGTTCCATAGTCCACCATGCTGCTATTTCCCACCGGGCAGTCATCGAGGTCCTCTACCCGAAGAAGTCCCAATTCCACTAAATGCTCAGGGCTGACAAGAAGCGGTTGTCCTGCAAATGCAGAAAAACTCTGATACGGTGAATCACCGAATCCCGTCGGTGTAAGCGGCAATGTCTGCCACAAATGCTGACCCGACGCTTCCAAAAAATCTATAAATGCATACGCTTCCTTCCACAAATCCCCGATTCCATATGGCGATGGCAGGGAAGTTGGATGAAGTAAGATTCCTGATACTCGTGTCTTAAGTGTGTTGCTCATGATTTTTTCCCCTTTTTTTGCAATATAGAATATTATACAAAACATTTTTTTGAAAGGCAATCTTTTTGAAATTTACAATTAAGATATAGAGTGGTATAATATTCGGAAAAGGTGAAAACCCATACATACAAAGGAGTGACTATAATGGACAGACGTAATCTAACCCTATTAACTGATTTGTACGAATTAACAATGATGCAGGGATACTTCGAACGACAGGAAAACGAAACCGTAGTATTTGATATGTTTTTCCGTTCCAATCCGAACAAATCCGGCTACTCTATCGCTGCCGGCCTTGATCAAGTAATCCAGTACATTAAGAATCTCAACTTTTCTTATGATGATGTAGAATACCTTCGTAGCCTCAATATTTTCAGCGAAGAATTCTTAAATTATCTGAGTGGGTTCCACTTCAGCGGAGACATCTACGCAATTCCTGAGGGAAGCGTTGTATTCCCAAAAGAACCTTTGATCAAGGTTGTGGCTCCGATTATGGAAGCGCAACTGATTGAGACATCGATTTTAAATATTATTAATCATCAGTCTCTGATTGCAACGAAGGCTGCCCGCGTGGTACATGCCGCAGCTGGAGACGGCATTATGGAATTCGGACTTCGCCGTGCACAGGGACCGGATGCAGGACTTTACGGTGCCAGAGCTGCTATGATTGGTGGCTGTATCGGAACTTCTAACGTGCTTGCGGGACAACTTTTTGATGTGCCTGTAAAGGGAACTCATGCACACAGCTGGATTATGAGTTTTGAAGATGAATATACCGCATTTAAGACTTATGCAAATCTATATCCGTCTGCATGTATTTTGCTGGTGGATACTTACGATACATTGAAATCCGGTGTACCAAATGCTATCCGCGTATTTACTGAGATGCGTGAAGCCGGTATTGAACTTAAGAATTATGGAATCCGTCTTGACAGCGGTGACCTTGCATATTTGTCGAAGAAGGCACGTAAAATGCTAGATGAAGCTGGCTTCGAAACGGCAGTTATCTCCGCTTCCAACGACTTGGACGAATTTTTAATTCATGACCTGAAGATTCAAGGTGCTAAGATTACATCTTGGGGTGTAGGTACGAACCTGATCACTTCCAAGGACTGCCCTTCTTTTGGTGGCGTTTATAAACTTGCTGCCATTCAGCAGGGAGACGGAAGTTTTGTTTCAAAGATTAAACTTTCTGAAAACACAGAGAAGGTTACAAACCCTGGTAATAAGACTGTTTACCGTATCTATGACAACGAGACAGGTAAAATTCGCGCAGATTTAATCAGCTTTGTGGATGAGACCTTCGATGTGTCTCAGGACCTTCGTATCTTCGACCCGTTGGAGCCTTGGAAAAAGACGAAACTTTATGGTGGAACTTACCATATGCGTGAAATCCTAGTTCCTATTTTCCAAAATGGTCAATGTGTATACGAATCACCGAGTGTTATGGAGATTGCTGCTTACTGCAAGCAGGAAAAAGATACCTTATGGGATGAGACAAAACGTCTCTTCAATCCACACAAGGTTTACGTGGATTTATCACAGAAATTATTCGACGAAAAGCAGACCTTATTGAATCAAATGGGAGCTACAGAATAATAAAGGAGTATATTGATTATGAAAATTGTTGTATTAGCAGGAGGCTTGAGTACAGAGCGTGACGTATCTCTCGCTTCCGGTGCCGGAATCTGCAGAACACTTCACGAAAGAGGACACGAGGCTTTACTTTTGGATGTTTACCTCGGATTTCCTTACGACGCAGATAAATTAGAAGAAGTATTCACTCTTCCGGGTGCTGGACTTGAGATTGCAGAAGGCATCAAGACCACAGAACCGGACCTCGCTGCCATCAAGGCATCTAGAGAAGATCAGTCTGACTGCTTTTTAGGACCAAATGTTATTGAAATCTGTCGCATGGCAGACATCGTTTTCATAGGACTTCACGGTGACGTAGGTGAAAATGGTAAGTTGCAAGCAACTTTTGACCTTCTCGGCATCCGCTACACAGGGCCAAACTACCTGGGAAGCGCTCTTGCTATGGACAAAGGTATTGCCAAGAAGATTTTCAAAATGTCAGGCGTTCCGACACCACTGGGAACATCTATTAAGAAAGCACAAAAGGATGTCGTTCTCGCTGAACTTGGTCTTAAACTTCCGGTGGTTGTAAAACCTTGCTCCGGTGGTTCCAGCATTGGTGTTTATATCGTAAATACAGAAGAAGAATACAGAGAAGCAATTGAAAAATCATTCAAATATGAAGACGAAGTTGTCATCGAGCCATATATCAAAGGACGTGAATTTGCCTGCGGTATTATCGACGGAAAAACACTTCCTGTTATCGAAATTATTCCAAAGACCGGATTCTTTGATTACGCCAACAAATATCAGGCAGGTGCCACAGAGGAAATCTGTCCGGCTCCGATTCCGGATGAGATTGCAGAAAAAATGCAGCGCGCAACAGAGCTTGCATTCAAGTCATTGAAGCTTGATATCTACTCTCGTGCTGATTTCTTATTGGATGAAAACGGTGACATCTACTGCCTCGAAGTCAACACACTTCCTGGTATGACAGCAACCAGTCTTCTTCCTCAAGAAGCAAAAGCAGCCGGTATTGAATACGGCGAGCTCTGCGAACTGATTATTGAAAAATCATTAGCGCGTTATAACGCTTAATTGGAGATTCGATTATGAAAGCAATGTCATTAAGACAAATCGCTACCGCTTGTGGTGGACAGTATTTCGGCGATGTATCAAAATTAGATATAGAAGTGACGGGAGTTGCTATCGACAGCCGCAAGGTAGAAGAAGGTTTCCTATTCGTACCAATCAAAGGAGCCCGTGTGGACGGACATTCCTTTATACCGCAAGTGATGGAGAAAGGTGCGCTCTGCACCTTGAGCGAGGTGGAATTAGAAAATGCCACACATCCGTACATACTGGTAGACTCTTCGGAACAGGCTCTGAAAGACTTGGCAGAGCACTACCGCAAAGCCCTTGATATCAAAGTCGTTGGAATTACCGGCAGTGTTGGAAAGACAAGTACGAAAGAAATGATTGGCTCTGTCCTTTCACAGAAATATAACGTATTAAAAACAGCAGGAAACTTTAATAATGAGATCGGTCTTCCTCTCACCATCTTCAACATCCGCGACGAACATGAAGTGGCAGTACTCGAGATGGGAATCAGCGACTTTGGTGAAATGCACCGCCTCGCTAAGATGGCAAGACCGAATATCTGCGTGATTACCAATATCGGACTTTGCCACCTTGAAAACCTTGGAGACCGTGACGGCATCCTGAAGGCCAAGACTGAAATGTTTGACTTCGCACAGCTAAATGCAACGATTATTCTAAACGGCGATGATGACAAACTCATTACCGTGAAGGACTGGGATGGATATACTCCTCTTTACTTCGGATTATCCACAGAGATGAACGCATTTGCAAAAGATGTCCACAGTCTGTCGCTTAAAGGAACATCCTGTACGATTTGCCTTGGGGATAACTCATTTGAAGTTACAATTCCAATTCCGGGTCACCACATGGTATACAATGCTCTTGCCGGTGCGTTAGTCGGACGCGAATTAGGATTAAATGCAGACGAAATCAAAGCAGGTATCGAGGCTCTTGTTCCGGTATCCGGAAGAAATAACCTCATTGAGACCGACAGCCTTATGATTATCGACGATTGCTACAACGCAAATCCGGTATCAACAAAAGCATCGCTCGATGTACTTGCGACTGCTGATACCAGAAAAGTGGCAATCCTGGGAGATATGTTTGAGCTTGGGGCAAATGAAAAAGAGCTTCACTACGGCGTTGGTAAACATGCCGCTGAAAAAGGAATTGACCTTGTGGTTTGTATCGGTGCTTTATCTGAAAACACCGCAAAAGGAGCTTCCGTTCTCAACTCAGAAGTAAGATACTTTGAGACAAAGGCTGAATTCTTAACACAAGCTAAGAAATTTCTCAAAAAAGGAGATACCGTATTAGTGAAGGCATCGCATGGAATGGAATTTCCGGAGATAGTGGAGAAACTCAAAAAATTAAGAGTGTAAATATTGCTACAAAAAAAACTCTTGCAACTTAGATGTGCAAGAGTTTTTGTCTAAACTTCTTCATAAATTTTTCTCAATTCCTCATCACTCAAAGTCGTGATAGAGGCCCTTACCACGTCATAACTCACTCCGTTTTCAAACAATTTCTTTGCACTATCTGCCGTGTCTTGTGCTGCTTTCTGTGCCGCTTTCTGTGCTACTTCTTCTGCATATTCTTTTGCATAGTTTTCTACCAAATCACACACTTCTTCTTTACCTCCATCGCTTTCTTTAAACTGTTTCTTACGAGCTGATACTTTTGGAAATTTGCAGAAATCATACGCATCATTCTCTGTAAAAATATGCATTAACTCTGCAACATCCGTCCCATCATTAATCTTCGCATTTGCATAAATCTCCTGCAGTCCATTATCTACAACTTCGCCCGTTTCTCGAACCACACGATCCACATGATACACTGTCTTGCCTGATTTAAACATGTCAAACTTAGATATGTATATACCAATCACATTTGGCACATTTTTAAACTTACTTCCCGGTTCTGTGATATTGGCAGTAATGCATGAAGTGTTATATCTTACACGTTTCTGGTGGTCATCATCATCTGCTTTCTGTACTTCAACATTGCATTCGTTACCACTTTCCAAATCACACAACGCATCCAATACAACAGAGCGACCCTGCAAATTTTTCACACTATTTTGTGGAGTAACTTTCTTTACAATTACCTTCTGTCCCAAAACCGTAGAGATCACTTCCTCACAGAACCCAATATCTTCCGCCATTTTTTGAAACAGTGTATCATCAATAATATTTAGTTGTTGTACAATTGCTTGTACTTTTTCCTTATCTTGCATTGTATTTTCTCCTATATAATATCATATTTGAATACTTTATAACAATATAAAATCTGAGAATTATACAATCATAGGCATCACGCTCCAATATTCTGTTTTCATCAAAATGAAATCTTCGGCTGAACCGCCTTGAAATTCAGATGCGTTTTTGAAACGCAAAGGACATCTAGTGTTTGAATAAACATGTCCTGATTTTGATGTGTTTTTATGTTAACAGATTTAGAATCTCTTTTCAACAACTATTAAAAAATGCGAGGAACAACATTGTTCCGCGCATTCTACAGTATTTATTCTGTTGTATTTATTGGAGGTGTAACGTCTTCTGTCGATTCCTCACTCTTGACTCTGTCACCTTCTGTCTCACTACTTGGTGCTTCGTCTTTCTTTTCCTGTGTCGGCGTCACTATATTTTCTGGCGTATTTGTCGTCTCTGTCGGAGTTGTAGTACTTGCAGGAGTTGTAGTCTCTGTTGAGGTTGTCGGCTCTGTGACAGTTGTACTCGGTGTTTCACTTGGTTCACTCGTAGATTCTGGTATACTGGTCGCTGCCGGTTTACTTGTAACAACAGGAGTATCAGTCGCCTTATTTACAACAATCATCTGGGTGTGTTCATCAAATCTATCTTTTTCTTCAACGTTAAATGTTCCCCAACACGGAACGAATTTTACGATTGTCTCTTCTTCTACTTTTATCTGAACAATTCTTTTATCCACAGGAGCTTCCTGTATTGTACTCTTACCAAACTGCCGTGTAGAAACAGGTTCACTCTTCGTTGTCGCATCTTTCATAACCACAATCTGACAATATCCGGTTGACGCATTACCGCTCTTTGTCAGTACAAAATCATAGATACCAGGTTGAAGTTTATATGTCTTCTCGCTATCATATGATGCGCTCGATGTTTTTGTTTGCGGTTCAATTTTCTGAACTTCCAAATCAAAACTTGCCGCCTGTATCTGATGCATACTAGAACTCACACTTGCCGTAAAATAGGCATACGCAGAAAATCCCATTGCAGACATGCAAAGTACAATACATACAATGGATACTGCAAGTCGTGCAAAAAATACATGCTCGCCTATGATGCCTTTATTCTCTTCCGGTATTTCAAAATATTTCTGATATATTTTTCGCAAAACTTTTTCTCCTCCCTACTAGTCTAGTGTTCCTCGCTGTGAGGCAAATACGGTAATACCCAAATCCACTGTCGGAATATCGTCTCCGCGATAGTTCGCTTCATTCCCTACTTTCTCCGGCATATACAAAATCAGAGCCGCATAATCAACACTGTCCTCTTCTGCTTCTGCCTCCAATTGTCCGATATTGGATGAATACGTGTTTAGCGGTAACATTTCCTTCGTCGAACCATCCCCATTATCCAAGTCCTTCGTTGCCACTGTTCTCGCCACTTCTCTGGTAAGTGTTTGTTCATCCTCTGTAATTAACGCGCCGAACTTCAAGTAATTTGGCAAATAAATCGGCTGACCTGCCTCGTTCATTCCCGGCTTGAAATCATTCATATTAACCGAGAGTTTGTAGTCGAATTCTACGTCACCTTTATTCACAATCTTCAGATATACGACCTGCGTGTAACCCGGCTCGTAGAGTGCTTTCTCATCGAAAACCTTTGTCTTCTCATCAACTAACACCCATTTTTCATCGCCTTGTGCATTCGTTACTTTATAATATACCTCCAAATCAAAATCGGCAAATTCAAAACTATTCACAAGCTCCGGCGTCTCGTCCATGAACCATGCAATAGAAGTTCCTGTTCCGAGAACTCCCCATAGGACAAGTAAACAGATACTGAGGGCGAACGCGACTTTTGTAAATTTTTTATTCTTCACCTTGCTGTCCCTCCTACTCTGTCTCTGCTTGATCTATTTCTTTACGTTTTCTTCCTGCTAAAATAATTACTATCAGTGCTACGGAACCTCCGATTCCTGCAATCCATGGCAAATAGGTCACACTGTCACTGGTTTGCACATCACCGTCACCAATCTCTTCCACCATGAACTCCCAGTCCAAATAGCCAATATGTTTCTTATAGTTGTTATCAAGACTCGTTGGAACCTGAAGACCAACCATAAGTTCTGCCTCGCCATTCGGTGCAAGCACACCAATTTGTCTCCATTCCGTCAACTGCGCTGTCTGGTCTGCAGGAGCCTCAAAAAGTGGTGTATCGGTTACTTTTTCCACATAGAGATTTAATTTCGACAAGAAGTCTTTTGAATCCTCATGTGCCCCAAGTGCCCGCATGGATATCTTCACACTTTTTTTCGCATTGTTTTTTACAACAATCTTCTGTGTCAAAGTATCCCCTGGCATAACATCCTTGAATTCAGGAAATAAATCCGTCAAAGAATGTTCACTGCCCGGTGTAAAAATGAATTCTCCTGCATCTCCACTATATATTACATTTCCTTCTGCTGCCGTACCTGTAATAGTTGATATTGTCATTATGAGTAACATAACTAATACAAGTACTCCTCTAGTCATCCGCTTCATCCTGCACCTCCTCTGGCCAGCCGGATGCAGTAAATGTATCCGTGCCTTCGATAGGATTATGCTCACTCTGAACGGCATGAGCGATAATAGATAACTCTAACGTCTTTCCAATGTAACTGTTATCCACCTTGCTTCCCACAATCTCAACCTTTGAAAATACATCCGGCGTTGTGTGCTTTGGCTCAACAATACCTGTGTAATAATACCATCCTTCATGGTATTTCCAATTGGTTTCATCAATATTCAGTTTGAAACAATCCTCCGCAGAAAGTTCCTGCGAATCCACGCCATACACAATCTTTACACGCAAATAAAACGGATGTGTGCAAATATTCTCCACACTCACCTTTTTGCTCACAATATCACCCGGAATAATGTAGACGCCTTCCTTTGGAAACTCGGTTCCTTGGTCGGTTGTCTCATGAATCATAAACTGAATATCGCCGGAGGTCACAACATTGGTGGCTGTGCCGACTGAGGAGTAATACGCCTGTGTACTTTGGGTAAAAAATGTAAATGCGATGGCAATATATGCTATGGTTATAAATTTAAGTCTGAGCTTTCCCATGTGTAACCTCCTTTGAAATTTGCTATTCAGCAATCAAAAGGCATAAGGAGAGCTTATGCCCATTGGTTGCCGCCCATCCCTTGGAGGGGATGGGTGGCAGCTATGTAAGTTTTAAGGCATCCAGCCTTTATACATTTCAATTAACTCAAGAATATACTCAAAAGTAAAGTGCCCTTTTTCCACTGCAATTTTGAGATATGCACCATTCCATTCAACAAACTGTTCGTAGGTGACATAATCCTTGAAATCTTCATATGTATATAAGCCATATGTCGCTACATCCTTCTGGAACTGTTCTACATCATAATGAAGTTTTTCATCCATTTCAATCCAGTTGTAGAAGTCTTCA
>JAZNHX010000002.1:0-37100 GCA_045577115.1 Faecalimonas sp.
AGGAGATTTGCTTCTTTTTTGCATGTAACCTTCCTTATGGGAGAGGGATTTGCCACAGACAGAGCATTTCACTATTCCGGACAGCCAGTGCTTGGTATGGGATACAGGGTGTGCATATTGTTCCCTGTTCTTCAATAGCAGTGTGGTACGCTCCTGAGCAGCTTCCCAGGTAGCCATATCGATAATTGGCTCATGTTGACTGTCAGCAATAATCCATTCGGATTTATCCTTAAGACGACTGGTACCACTATTTGCTCTGCGATTCCAGCGAATCTTTCCGATGTAAAAAGGATTTTCTAATATATATTTGACTGCATCAGAATCAAATACCTTACCGTTGGCAGTTTTAAAACCAAGTTCATTCAAATGTCGTACAATATAATTCTTATCATAGCCGGTTGTGTACATACTGAAAATGGTACGTACAATATGGGCCTCTGATTCGACGATTACAGGGATACCCTCCGGCTCCTTATGATAGCCCAGAGGCATCTTACTGTTGTATAGACCTTTCTTGGCTTTGGACTTCATGCTTCGCATTACTTCCGCACTAAGATTTACGGAATAGAATTCATCCTGCCACTCTATAATCATTTCTATCAATCGGCCATACATACCCTCTATAAGGGGCTCACTGACCGATACTACGTCGATTCCAAGCTTCTTACGTAAAAGTGACTTATAGAAGGTGCTTTCGTCCTGGTTGCGGGCAAATCGGCTAAATTTCCATAGGACAATTACATCGAATGGTTTTGGAGTGGACTTGGCAGCAGCAATCATATGCTGAAAGGCATCGCGGTTCTGGGACTTGCGACCGGATTTTCCGTCTTCTTCGATGTAGATATGCTCGTTGGATAAGAGTATATGGTTCTTCCGGCAGTAGGACTGGATTTCTTCCAGCTGAGACTCAGGGGAGTACTCCAGCTGATCATCAGTACTTACACGGATATAAGCAGCTCCGACGCGTAGTTGATTAGGGTCTTTCTTCAGTTTTGCCATAGTGCATCATCCTTTCTTTGACAGCAGGTTAATAGATTTTATGATTTTTGGGCGCAAAAATGCCCGGAAATGTAAAGTTGCACTGGTGCAACCTTGAAAAACTCCCGGGAAGATGATACAATATCACTTGTCGAAGGTGATGTATCGGGTGTTCCCGGTATGTTACATGCCGTCCTGGTGTTGGTAGCACTGGGGCGGTTTTTTATTAATTAAGTTTTTTCTGTTCGCGTTCAATTTGCTTAATACTTTTGGTTGGAGTTGGTAAATCTTCAGGCATAGTGCCACCTAAACGTTCAATGGTTTCACGTACCTCTTTTCCAACAGCATAGTGAGTATTATTAGCTTTTGCTTTTCCTTGTATGTTTTCACGGCGGAGTTTGGCTTCTGTTTGAGTTGCACGGAATAGATTGGCTGCAAGTTCCTCATATCCCATATAATCCAATATGTTTTCGTTATTCTTCAGACCTTTATGTTCCTTGATATCTTGGGCTTTCATGCCACCATATAGGCCCATGTAACCATAATTCTGAAATATTGCATAATCCAAAGATGTTTCAACGCCTGCATCTTTGGCGGCAGCAACTAAAAGTTTATTGTGTTCTGCCATTTCACGACGAATAGCAAGGCGTTTTTGGTCTTCACTTAATTTGTCAAAGTTATCTATCAATTCTTGTTGTCTGGTCTTTACAGCAAAGTAGGTTTGGCCTAGGGCAATTACCTTCTTGCTTATGTCGCCGTTCATAACAATTAAGTAACAAGCATATCTGGAAAGAGTATAACTTTTAAACCCACGTTGAGCGCCGGAACCAATAGTAACCATCTCGGTGACTTCACCGAAATGGTCTGAAATTTTGAAACCACTGTTTTCACAAGATTCCATAGCTTTAAAAATAGTCAATTCAAAATTTCGGAAATCTTTATAATCAAGAACTTTAGATAATTCCCTGGCATACCAGAATTCCTGTCCATATTCATTAACATGGCGGATGGATTCAAATAATGATTCAGTGTAATTCGTTTCTTCTTCTGGAGTTAGAGCTTTAGAAAGCACTCTGTTGTGCATTGCACTTAACTGATTTTCAAATTCTTGTTCGTTCATAACTATCCCCTTTCTTTCGTCTATGCACTATGTGCAGATAATTCAATCTGACCAACGTCAAACTTTTCAAAATCACATTCTAAGATGTGCCTAAGTTCATGTAAAAATACTTCTTGCTGTTTATCGAAGCAGAGTCCGGCATCTATGAAAATAGAATAGGAACCATCTTCGTTGCTCCAGACACTTCCTGGAATTCCGCCGGCATCATCCAGTAGGATAACATTAATATCATTTCCCGCAATATTGTAATACATTAGTCCTCCATTTTTTCCATATCGTGTAATTCCTTGAGTTTATTAGCGTATGCAATAAGTCGGTCCTTACTTGAACTTCGGTAAACATCAAAAAGGACTCTGTCATTTTCAAATATTTCTTGAGCAATATCACGAGTTTCTTCATCAAGATAATACGTTTCTTTTGGAACATATGGACGTCCAGTTTCGTCCAACCAAACTTTTCGACGAATATCCGTTCTACCGTATAAAAAATCCATGTCAACATTAAAAAAATCAGCAATTTGTTCATATACATCTGGAGAAGGGCGACGATTTCCTGTTTCCCACATTGCAATGGAACTTTTGGATAAACCAAGAGCTTTAGCGATTTCTTCTTGATTGAGACCTTTTTCTTTTCGTAATCTAACAAAAATGTCTTTAAAATCTGTCATATCATTTCCCCTAATATTGTAATACATTAGTCCTCCTTGTTTTCCAAATCACGTAAAGCCTTAAGCTTCTTGGCATATTCAATCAAGCGGTCTTTGTCTACGCTACGATACACATCAAAAAGGACTCTGTCATTTTCATAAATTTCTTGTGCGACTTTTCTGGTCTCGATGTTGATATAGTATGGTGCGTCTGTGTTATATTCGATTACCAAGTTATCTGGAGATGCATTGGTGAAATCTTTATTTGCTAAATCGTCCATATCTACATTAAAAATAGTAGCTAATTCTTTCAATTTCTTAACTGGTGGTTCGGAAACACCGGATTCCCACTTTTGAATAGTGGTATATGATTTATAACCTAATGTTTCTGATAAATATTCTTGGGAATAATTATGTTGAAGTCTTAAGTATCGTATATTATCACCTAAACTCATATTATACACCTGCCTTTCTTGAAGTAAGAATACTACAAAAATGAAAATAATTCAAGTAAACTTTAATAAAAACAATAAAAACTTGAAAAAAATTCAAGTTCACTATTGACACATGAAAATAATTCATGTAGAATCAAACATGAAAATAATTCATGTGGAGGTGAAGAAGTGGAAGAAAAGGAAATGCAGTATACATTAAAAGAGCTTAGAGCACGTAAGAACGAAACGCAAGAACAAGTAGCTACAGCAATGGGGATATCTGTACAGACATATAATGCATGGGAAAAAAATATCTCAAATGTTGCTGTAAGCAAAGTGAATGCTCTGGCAAAGTATTTTGGTGTGAGACTCACACAAATTTTTTTGAACCAAACATGAATATAATTCATGTAACAAGGAGGTGAGTAAATGATGAAAAGAAAAAAGAAAAGGACTCCCAAGATGCTGCAATCATCTAAGGAGCCTAAAAATACTATTTGTCAAATCAATGGAAATGTTATTCTTCATCAAATTCGAGAACTTGAGAAAGAACATCGAATGAAAATTTAGCGGAAATCTGATAGCTGGCATGAAGAAGCTTACCTATCAGTTCATCCATGGAACATTTTTCATTGCCAATAAGGCCGATAAACATTTCTTCGGTTTTGGGGTCTTCAAAAAAATCATTGCGAACTTTGTTGAATTTTTCGGTGAATTCAGATCTGGTCATGTTCATAAATCTCCTTTCTTTAGTACTCAGCTCTGGCGGGAGCCTGTAAGTAAATTATAGGAAGGAAATGGATAATGTGCAAGGGTCAATTGGTAATAGGAGAAGGAGGTGAGTAGAAGATGGATAAAGGGTCAGAGCTTATTATGCCTTTTAGGGTAGATAGGGAATTTGATAAGACTATGTTAATTACTATGAAGAAAATAGTTACTGAAGCTTTTTTGGAACTGGAAGGGAATATCAGAATAAGCTACAAGGGAACAAGAAAAATGGGTGAACCGGAGATTTCCTTAATAAACAAAAAAGCGAATCAAATGAAGGAAGAAATATCTAACTTCATAGATTCGCAGGTTCAAAGAATTATAGCCGAGTCATCAGGTCATTTGCAATTTGAGTGCCAAGAGACTGAATTACCGGAAGCGATGCGGATCCCAAAGTTGTAATTGCTTTTTGAATCTTTTTCCATACAGTATCAGGCCTTATGGTATCAATAAATTCGTGACCAATATAAGTTATGCGATAAACCAATATTCCGTAAATTCCACTATCTGCTTCGGTTATTTGAGATTCAAGGTAATTCGCCTCTGTCAGTAGATATAGTGTATAAGCGATATCTTCTCGAGAGTGTTTAGGAAGTCCTTGACAAAATGTTTCAAGTGAAATAGGGCGCCAAGATAGGTTTTCACCGAATATCAGGTAATCTTCGCAATAGATAAGTATGTCACGTACACAATCATGCTTTAGTTTCATGTTTATGCTCCTTTCTTTGATACTCGGCTCTGGCGGGAGCCTGTTACTAAATTATAGGGAGAATAAATTGCAAAATCAAGTAGTAAACAAGTACAACCATATAGCCATAAGCTATTAAAAAACGACGAAAGGAGGAAACATGAAGATTATCAATCTCATTCACATTGGTGAGGAAGTAAAGAATCTGGAAGAATTATCACCGGAAGAAAAGATACAGATTGCCAAGGCATTGAATGCTCAGGCATTAAAGCCATTGGGTTATACTGTTAATTTAACAAAGGATAAGACCGCGTAAGCGGTATTAGTTGGACAAGCCGTGTCCTGTATGCGGTGCACAGCCGCAAAGTAACCCCCTCTAAATATGTACAGGTGCGCATTTGAATAAATTGGTGCGCACCGCATAGAGGACATGGCAAAGGAAGGAGTACAAATGTTAAAGAATTTGATTATATCCATATTGACGGTGGTCCTGCTGTTCCAGACGGATGCCTACACGGAATACAGAAGCGTATTGCTTTTTGCATCCATGGCAGCAGCTGCTTTCGTATCAATCACCATGCTGGAGTGCCAGTGGATGGAGTATAAGCGTCAAAAGAAGCAGCAAAGGAGATTTAAGAGACAGGTCAATGAGCTGACCCGGAAAGGAGCAGTATGAGAGAGAAGTATAACGAGCTTTTCAGAATCTATTTGCATGTTGCGTCAAGTGCGGTGGATAAAACCAAAGGTCCGGATGAATTAAGAAAAAGGATTGAGCAGGCAGAGAGGTTTTCGTTAAAACTTATTGGTATGGTAACACTATTGCGTGAATGTGGGTGCCTGAGCTTGGAAGAGGAAGCGGTAGAAACAAATCGTATCATAGAAAGCTTTTCGTCAGGAGCTTTGTTTAATGCATTTGTTATAGATGGTGAAGTTTATACGTTTCCGGAGGAGGTGAATGAATGACAGAGGCAGAGATTAAGGCTGGATGGGAGCAGGCACGTACATATCCGGATGAGAAACCACCGGGAACGTATACGGTAGCAGTCCGTGAATGCGGAAAGAGTAGACAGATCCTTCTTACAGATGGAGAGGGGAACTGGTACTTTACCACAGATTATATGCTCCGGCTTGATCAGGAAATGAAAAAGAAAAGATGGCAATAAAAATGGACCGTTTTGGCGAACGGTCCGAGTGTTGTCAGCATAAAAATCTATACCAACTTCTTGCAAATAGATTATAACATGCTGACACCTGAAAATCAAGATTTTTCCTAAATGGGAGGTCTTTTTAATTACCTCGATTAGGATATTAAAGTTAGAGAAAAGGAGGTGTCTATTTTTGTACATAAAAACATCTTGTGAGATACATGACAAGATTGAGATAGAGAAACATTATCCGGGACGCTTTGGTGCTCCAGGGATGCCAAGAGAGAAAAAGAGAAAGAAAACACCTGAGGATGTGGCAAGACAGAACTACTGGAGGAGATGCCGGGAACTGAGAAGGATAATGGAGCTAAATTTTGGAGGTGGTGACTTTCATGTAATACTGACCTGCAGGAAGGATGAGCGCCCATCCGAGAAAGATGCTCCTAAAGTAATCCGGAAATTTCGTGATGAATTACGAAAGGCATATAAGAAACAGGGTTGGGAATTGAAGTATATAATCACCTGCGAAACAGGAGAACGAGGAGCAGTACACTGGCACATGATAGTCAATAATATGCATTCTTCCACTACCAGCACAAGTAAGTTGATTAATAAGCTGTGGAAGCTCGGAAGGACTTATTATTCCACTATGGATGATACCGGCGATTATAAGAAGCTGGCCGAGTACATGATAAAGGAATCCACCAAAAGAATGGAGAAGGAAGAGACCATTGAGAAGTTGAGTTATATGATTAGCCGCAATCTAATCCGGCCAAAGGTGAAAGAAGAAAAGGTTCGTGCAAGGTCATGGAGAAAAGAACCTACTGTACCACCGGGATGGATACTGGTTCCGGGCTCTCTTGTAAATGGTCTGAACAAGTTCACCGGCTGGCCGTACCAGCACTATACCATCAGGAAGGAGGCTGGAACGGATGAAGACAGTGGATATCTACGTAGACACAAGCATAAAGGGACCTAGACGCCGGGACGGATGGTGGACATATATCATAGCCATGGAAACAGGCTCCGGTACTGCGGATGCCGGTGACACCGGTAAGGCAGAGGATACCACGGAGAACCAGGCAACACTAATAGCATTAGAAATAGCACTGAAAAGATTAAATAGACCGTGCCATCTTGTAATGCATCTGGAATGTGAATACGTGGGAAATGCTTTGCTGAATGGCTGGCTGGAGCAGTGGAAGTGGAATGGTTGGATGACTGCCAAAAATAAGCCGGTAAGTGATGCCGAAAAGTGGCGTTCCATTCAGGAATTACTAAATGCACACGATTTTGACGTATGTATAAAAGAACCACATACATATCGGGAATGGATGAAAACAAAATTGAAGGAAAAGGAGAATAAGTGATGTTTGATAAATTTGGAGAATTTGATTCAGCGGAAGAGCTGAATCGGGCAGCAGCTGCTCAGTTCAAGGAAGGTGATGAAAAAGCTATTTATGATATCGCCAAAGAGAACGGAATCGATATTGAAGATGCTGAAGATTATATGGACGGAGTGATAACGGAGCTGGTAACCGTCAGAAGTGCCGCAATTGGCAAACTGAAGGTGGAAAGTGAGGATTTAGAGCTTAAGGGCATTGTAAGTGACTGGAAGGATGCTCTGGTGGAAGAATGCATGGAAAGCGAGGAAATGTGTGTGGCTGTCCGTAAGAAGGACAAGAGCCTTAAGTGTTGTTTGGCCAAGCTCATTCGCTTTGCCTTTGAAAATAAGGTGCAGATTAGTAACAAGATTGTGAGTGTTACAAAGGTTACAAACAATGGTAAGGAAGAGGCTTTGCGAGGTCCACTTTATTTAGGCATTCCCAGTAAAGCAGATACCAAGAAGCTTATTAGAGAGTATTACCTGGGATAGGAGGCTGTGATGATAGCATATAAAGGATTTAACAAAAATCTGACCTGCACCATGGGAAAGGGTGTTTTCCAGTATGAGAAAGGAGTTTGGTACAAAGAGGAAAATGCAAAGTGTGCCAACACAGGATTTCATGCAACAGACAATCCTTTGGATGTTTTAGCGTATTACAACAAGGCGGACGATCGGTATTTTATTGTAAAACTGCGCGGGAACATAGATGAAGATGGTCACAATAGCAGAATATCAGCTCCGGAGATAATGCTTTTAAAGGAACTTACAAAGGATGAGCTGTACCATGAAGGCGTGGTGTGGATGTCGGTACACCAGAAGGCGGATTGGGCAGCAGTTGTGAAAGAGGAGTACGGAGATGCTCGGGGAACTGGCAATGTGGTAGTAAGAGGAAAAAAGCCAAAAGCAAAAGGTGAAGTAGGAGATTGTCTGTATATCGTAAAGGATGACCGCGAGGGAAATATTGTAGAGATTGGAAGTTTTCGGGTAGATGGGGAAAATATCCTTCCAGGAGTTTATTACAATGTAAGAGGAGGTGTGGAAGTTGATAAAAAAAGAACTGGAAAAACTCAGGACACTTAATGCTACAAAAGCCATGCTACAGGCATTACAGATGCCGGGAGAAGAGAAAAACTGGTATAGCAAGAAACCGAATAAATTCAAATATCATCTTGCGGCAAGATGCCAGAATTTGAATGGGTACCTGAAAATATCAATCTGCACAAGAGAAGATATTGATAAAGGAATACATACACCAAAATGGGATGTTTTCATCAATTATGAGGGAGATGAATATATCACTAGGGAACGGCAGAAAGACGGTACTTACAAGTGGAGAGAAGCCTACATCTTCAATCTGGAAGATGAACGATATTATTGGAGTTCGCAGAGGGACTACGATGTATATATGTACATGAATGCTGAAGGAAAGTCCAGTGTGCAGATGCTTCTAAAGACGAAGAAGAAAGGTTATGAAGGAATCTGTGAATGGCAGCAGGGCTGTAAGAAACGCAGGGAAGATGCAAAAGTTGAAAAGCAGGTGGCTATATGGAATAAGCAGATGCTCCCGATAAAGGAACTTCCTAAAGGATTTGAGGAGTGGTGGCATCATAATGGTTTTGACGGGGCACATTTTCTGTATTATAAATCAGCGAATGCCAGAGAGGGATACTGCACATCCTGCCTGGGTACTGTAAAGCTTACCGGTAAGCCGGAACACACTAGAGAGACGCAGTGCCCAGTGTGCGGGAAAAGAGTGACAATGGTATCCCGTGCTAAGAAAAAGGTACCTGTATGGACCAGATACTACCATGTAAGCTGTCTACAGAAATATGGGGATGGACTGGTACAGAGAGATTTTAGTATACGGAGAATAGACAGCAGTGACACTATTGCTGTAAACCGGTCTAAATTTATCATAGAGGAAACATACAGGACACTGATTTTGGAAGATAGCTATGAGGTGTTTGAGTGGGGGGATTACAGGCGTAGGGGAAATGTATGGATGAAGAGCGAAAATCAGAGTATTAGTCAAACGACGGACAACATTTATCCCAGGAACATGAAACAGGTTCTAAAAGGCGTGCATACAGCTTATCCGATTGCAGTAGAACACGGATGCAAGCCACCAATAGGATTGTTATTCTTTTTGACCAGAGAACGAAAATATCCGGTAATTGAAATGGCATATAAGGCGGAATTGTATAATTTAGCCTATGACATGGTTCGGAGAAGCTGGGTACTGGATACTATATTAGAGCCTCGACAAAAAGGGGAATTGGCAAAACAGCTCCTGATAGATAAAGCACGCATGAAACGTCTGAAACAGATGGATGGAGACATTAATTGCCTGATATGGCTTCAGCATGAAAAGAAGCTGGACACGATAATGAGGGATAACGATATTATGACACTTTCAAATGCTGAATTGCAGCCGGAGACGATACAGCGTTCGGAAATATCAAAGTACCTGTCCATTGAAAAAATAAGCAATTACTTAAATAAACAGGCACAGCTTAGGAAAATGCAGGGAAAGGCAATTGCAAGAATTTGGAGGGACTGGAACGATTATGTCAGTATGCTTCGGAAAATGAAAATGGATCTGAGCAAGGAACTGCTTTTGAAACCTAAGGATTTAATGATTGCACATAATGAACTTGTTGCGAGAATTTCCATGAAAAATTCAAAGAAGGAGATTAATCAGCAAAAGAAAAAGTACAAGAATGCACAGGGCCTGATGGAGCAGGGCGAATTAAAGAAGTATGAGTATGCAAATGAAAAATATTGTATCGTAGCCCCTAAGGGAATTGAGGATATCTTTGAAGAGGGAATTGTCTTGAAACATTGCATCCATACCTGTGATATTTACTTTCAGAGAATCGATATCAGAGAAACATACCTCTTGTTTTTGCGCAGGACAGAAGCGCCGGACAGACCATGGTACACTCTGGAAATTGAACCGGGTGGAAATATTAGACAAAAAAAGTCTGTACTGAATGAAGCGTACAGGGACTTGGAGGATGCGTTGCCGTTTTTAAAGGAGTGGCAGCAGTGGATTGTAAAGAATCTGTCTAAAGAAGACCAAGAGTTGGCAAAAAAGAGTAATAAAGCAAGGAAAGATGGATATAAAAAGCTGCGAGAAGAAAAAAAGTTGATTTGGCACGGCCGGTTACAGGGAACGTTACTGGCAGATGCGTTGGAAGATGATTTTATGGAGGCGATAATATGAATTATAAAGAAATACCTAATTTTGAATGCCCAAATGACCAGTGCTGGTTAAGGGATGGTGAGTGCTGCAAGCTGGATATGGCACTTTTTGAGGAGATGGAAAGTAATGAAACCTTAAGTAATCTGCGATGTACTAACAGTTATTTTGGGATAAACAAAATAAGACGGCAACTGGAAGCTGAAGCATTGGAATTACCGAAAATTACAAAAGATTTTACGGATTATAAGGAATATAAGGAGAAATTGGATACAGAACTCCGTAGAACCACGGAAGGATTTGTAAGAATCGGGTACCTGCTTAAGGTGGCCAAGGATACGGATGTATTAAAGGAATCCGGATATGCCAATGTGTATGAGTTTGCACAGGCAGAATATAACATTGATAAAAGCCAGGTATCAAGATTTATCAGTATTAACGACAGATTTTCCGAGGGCGGCTATTCAGACCGCCTGAAGGAAGAATTTAAGGGCTTTGGACATGCCAAATTAACGATTATGCTTCAGCTTCCGGATGAAATCAATACGGAACTGTCCCCGGAGTTCACCAAGAGCGAAATACAGGCCCTGAGAGAGGAGTATGATGCCGAGCAGTCCGTGACAGATTTGGAAGTGCTTATGGAAGGAGAGGACCGGGAACAGAAGGTGATGGATAACAACCTGTATAAGGTGCTCCATCAGCTGGGAAAGGATGAGCCGGAGTTGTACGTAAAGCTGTTTACGGCAGTAGATAATGGCCCGGCAGCAGTCCAGGAAACCATGGCACCAGATGGAGAAAGGATATACAATGTCAGAATCATGGGAGTTGGCAGATTGATGTTATCCGTAAAGAGCATTGACAGACCTCTTACCATCACCAACATGCGTTCCGGGGAAAAAGAAGAATACAGCTGGGATAATTTGGTGGATATTCTAAAGAGCACCATGGCATTTACAGAAACGGCCGAGGAATCCTGGGAAACCGTTTATGGAGAGAAATTCCCTAAAAAAGAGGAAGTTGCACCGGTGCAACAGATTTCTGCCACTCCTGCACCAAAGAAAGAACCTCCCAAGAAGGAAACCAAGGTAAAGAAAGCAGCTCCGCCGAAGAAAAAGGAGCCTGAAAAGCCTGTAGAAGAGGAAGAACAGATACCGGGACAGGATAATGTGATGAATCACCCGGAATATTTGCCGGAAGAAATGCAGAAAACGGCGGAAATCCTAAATGAAGAGGATATTTCAGAGGAGAATCCGGCAGCAGTCTTGGAGAATGTAACGGAACAGGCAGAAATTGTGGATGAAATACCATTGGAGATTGAAACCGCGAAGCTCACAGAGGAAGAATTAGAGGATATCTGGTCAGATATGGAACTTAACTCGGCCAAGCTCAACTTGTTTGTACAGGATTACAAAGGAAATATCAATTCTGTAACCAAGGAGAGGTTAAAAACAGCATACCAGAATGCTATTGCGCTGGCTTCAGACATTGAGAGGATCCTGAATAATGTCTAAAAGCATATTACAGGATAAGGACCGGGATAAAAGCTGCTATCTGTGCAGAATCCTTCATGGTATCGATATGGAGCAGATAAGGGAAGAACACCATGTAATGTTCGGTGGCCAGCACCGGAAGAAAGCAGAACATTATGGCTTGAAAGTGTACCTTTGCATTCCCCATCACCGTACCGGTAAGGAAGCGGTACATAATAATGCTGAGATTAGCGACCTGCTTAAGGAGATAGCACAGATAGCTTTTGAGAAGAAACATGGTCATGAACTCTGGATGAAGGAGTTTGGCCGGAATTACATAAGTGACGAAGACAGGGCAAGGTACCTGTCAGTTTAAATAGTCCTTTGGAGGAATAATGAATATATCATGTAACTGTTAACTGGCAGCAGAGCGGGGCTTAGGCTCCGCCGGAAAGGAGAAAGATGTTTGAAGTACAACTGATGATAGATGAAGGGCCTGAGGTGTTGGATACTAAGATAGGAGACATCATCCGGGTACTGGAAGGGGAAGAAGATGGAGAAAAGGCATATGTAAGCTATAAAGTGACTGAAGTATATCCATATCAGGTAACAGCTATGGCAAACAGGGGAAAGAAGAGGAGAAGCTTCAGTTATGGCGATTTAGTAATTATGGGAAAAGAGAGCCAGTGTTCTGATATGCTGAGGAAAAGGCTTATGGAGTCAGCAAAGTGCGGAGCCCGGCATACATACAACAGAACGGCGCAGTAGGAGGCACTGATGGATAAGATACTGGAAGAAATGATGGAGTATATCTGTGATAAGCGCTGCAGGTACCCGAATGAGGTGAATCAGGAGGAACTGGATGAAATCTGTGACCAGTGTGCTATGAATGAGTATATCAGTGTGTTGGAAGGTCTGGCAGCAGGGCAGGCGAATTAAGATTTAGTGAGGGTATGATTTATGAAAGATTACGTGAATTGTAAAGATTGTCAATGTAGTAATTGTGAATATAAAAGCAATGATGATATATGCGGTGCTTGTGATGATTGCGAAAATGGCAAAAATCAACTTTGGGATTATTCTTGTGGAACTCATGTTCCACAGACGCAGACAAATTGAAATTTGGCAATGAAAGGAGAAGATATGGTTAGATTTTCAAATGGATTTTACAGTTTTTCGGATAGTTATTTTAAAAGCATGAAAAAGCAGGACTTGATTAACTACATAAGAACCATTGAAAAGAATTGGGAAAATCAGTTGATAACCAATGATATACAATACAATAATTGCAAAAGGTTGTTGGTGGAAGAACGAGCAAAGGCTATTGATGAAGTATTTGATTTTCTCAAAACTCAAAGAGATAAAAAATCTATGAAAGTTAATTTTGATGATTTAGAGATAAAAGAATACAAAGAGCAGTTGAAAGGCAATGAGTTTTTCAACTTTGATAGTCCAGTAGTAAGAGTTGATGAAAAAAGCTACAACAAGGCGATTGATGAATGTATAAAGGTTATTGAAGAAACAGTATGGAAAGATACAGATATGCTAGTGGAAAGCATTAGGGAGTTGAAAGGGGTGCGGAATGAGTAGATTGATAGATGCGGATGCTTTGATTGAAGAAATAAAAAGTCTACAAGTATTTGTGACAGGATTAAGAGCAGGTAAAGGCATTCTTAATGAATATGCGAAACAGTATAGAGAAAGTTTGTTGCGAATAGTAGACGAACAGCCTACAGCCTATGATGTGGAAAAGGTTGTGGCAGAGTTGGAAAAAGAAAAAGGCAAAGTGTTTATTGATGGCAAAGAAATGTATCAAGAAAATTATTTTATTGATATAGACAGAGCAATCGGCATGGTGAAAAGGGGTGGTGCGGAATGTTTGAAGGAACAATCTTAGGAATTACATATCATACATGGAGTGCTTTCAAGAAAGCATGGAATGAAGCAGTATTAGCAGGGAAGCTGTTTGATAAAAATGGAAGAAAAATAACAAAGATTTATCAAGAATAGGAGGGTGTAACATGAAAGAATTTATAGATAAGCTGATAGAGAGGTTGGAAGAAAAAGCATATAACCATTTTGATTTGAAATTGTCAGATGCAATCGAAATCGTCACCGAACTTGCAGAGGAATATAAGGTGTCGGAAATGCCGACAGGTTGGATTTCAGTATCAGAGAGATTGCCAAAAGCAGACCACTATGTTTTGTGTCAAGGAAATAACAGTATGTTTGTGGCTTGTGTTGATAGTTTTGATGGTGAATGGAGAGATAACCACTTTTACAAAAGAACTAATGTAAAGGCATGGTGTGAACTTCCTGCACCTTATACGGAAGTAGAGTAATTGAACATCAAAAATTGAATATTGGCTAGTGTATCAAACTATGGTAAAATATCTAATTATTATTCAAGGAGAGAGCAACAATGAATGTAGGGGATTTAATTATCAGAAAGAAAGACACTATGGTTTCGGAAATAAATAGATGGAAAAAGATAGACACCATAATAAAAATTGATGGAATCATGTATACGCTGAAATCTGGTAATGTGTTTCCCAAACCTGTGTTGGAAGCCTTGTATTCCTCTATTGACGAAGAATTTGAAATAGTTAAACCAAACGATACTACTAGCCAATAATCGGTTAGTAGTTTTTTATTTGCAAATATCAGTTGGAAGGAGAGCAGATATGAGAGAGATAATATTTAAAGCAAAGCGAAAAGATAATGGCGAATGGGTGGAAGGTGCATTGTTTGATGGAGAAAACTATTGCGTAATCGGTCAAGAGATAAAGTTTAGTCCAGACATACAAAATGAGTGCAAGATTGTGGGATATGTGGTGGATAGAAACACAATCTGCCAATACACAGGCTTGACCGACAAGAACGGAAACAAGATTTGGGAGAATGATATTGTAAGTGGACATGATAATCCAAATGATTTAGCAAAAATTGTATTTGGAGAGTTTGCTGTTATTGAAGTGGAGAGTTTGGACAAGGTGGATGGTGTTATTGGATGGCATACAGAAGTTATACCAACAGATTCTTTAAGCAAATGCGAGCCATTTTGTTTATCCATGCCATTGACAGATTTTTATATTGGTCTGAGCGAATGGGAAGTTATCGGCAACATTTTTGATAATCCTGAATTAGCAAAGGAGAATGAACATGACGGAATTGGACAAGGTTATTGAAGTCTTAAAAAAACAGTATGAGAAAGCTAAAAAGAATCCTTGGGTAAGAAATCCAATAGCATATGCACTGTATCAGACTTGGAAAATATTTGATAAATAGGAGAATGGGCATGATGGAGAATGAAGCAAAAGAATGGTTAAGAGCGATAAGTGCAACGCAAAACGAAAGTAATCATACAAGTAGTTTGGAGGTCAGAAAAGAGGCATTGTATATAGCAATCCAAGCCCTTGAAGAAAACCGACAGTACAGAGCAATAGGCACCATTGAAGAGTTTAAGGCTTTTAAACTAGGCAGATTAGGTAATAAAGGATTTATAACAATAGGGCAAACTATTGAGGAGTTTAAACAGGAAATCAGAGCCAAGGCTATTGATGAATTTGCAGAAAAAATCACACTTGAAATATCTGAAAGCATTATTTGGGATATGCTTGCTACTATGAGCAAAAATGGTAGTTTAAGCGATACATCAGATAAAATTGTTGATTATGTGATTGATACCGCAAAGAGAATCGCAGAGCAAATGAAGGGAGAACAGAATGAGTAGATTGATAGACGCGGATGCTTTGATTGAATTTATTGATGTAGGGCATTTAAGACATCCTGGGGAATTATGTTTTTCTGAAGTGGATGTTGTAAATATGTTAAATCATGCACCAATAGCCTATGATGTGGAAAAGGTTGTGGCAGAAATTCAGAAAAAGTACTGTCAGAAATGCAGAAATATCCTTGGTGCTCCAAATGCAGAAGAATATTGCAAAGAGCAGAAATGCAGAATAGATGACATTTGCGACATGGTGAAAAGGGGTGGAGGAAATGGCTAATTTACTGAAGACTTGCCGGAAGGATATTCTTTGCGTTGACTGTGGTGATGAAGAATGTATGCTAAGTGGAAAAGCAATGCATGACTGCCCAAAGTACGAATGCGACAATGATGTTTTGTACGACTGTAATAATTGCGATTTCATAAAGGAGTACCAGAGGAAATTCAGAGAAAGACAGAAAGGGGAAGGGTAAATATGTCAGACACAGTTTCAAAAGATAAATTATTACAGATAGCTAAGCCGATTCTGTTTAATACGGAGATGGTAAAGGCGATTTTAGAGGGAAGAAAGACAGTTACAAGGCGGTGTGTAAAATACAAGTATAGCAATACAGAAATGAGAATGCGGACAGATAAGTATGGGACATGCTTGGTCGAAATACAGAAGGATGTTGAAGGTGAGACCTTTGGTAAAAATGAGGATGGCACTACATGGCAGAAACTGCTTCCGTTTATAGAAAAAATACCACCATTTAAGAAAGGCAATGTTCTGTATGTCCGGGAAACGTGGAATATCTGCAATATAGGTATAGAGGAGAATACTATAACCTTTATCTACAGAGCAGATGAATCGGAAGAACAGTCAGCAAGAACAGTGGTGGTATCAGATGAAATATTTGATAAATATAGTGAGACTATGACGGAAAACAATCCAGAATGGCGGCCATCTTTACATATGCCAAAGGAAGCAGCACGTATCTTCTTAAAGGTTAAGGATGTGCGTGTGGAGCGGTTGCAGGATATTACACCAAAGGAAATTGAGAAAGAAGGTCTTTTCAATCCCTGCAAAGAATGTTATGCAAAAAAAGAAACATGCGAAGATTGCATTTGCCAAGATAAAGATATAGATAAAATGATATGGTCCGAACTTTGGAACTCTACAATCAAGAAATCTGACATGGAACAGTACGGATGGGATGCTAATCCTTGGGTATGGGTAATCGAGTTTGAACGTATCGAGCTGGATAGTGAGGTGTAGTATGGCAGAATATATGGAATATCTAAGAAAACAAAGCAAAATGTACCATGTCACCATGTGGGAAGCACACCAGTGGGCATTAACAAGGGAAGCTGCCCGAGAATATGGTTTGACAGAGCAGGAACTAATAGAGCTGGATGAGAGCCTGAAGGAGGTGGAATAGGTGGCAATACTAAATTACACAACTCAGATTGATGCCTTTAAGACGGTATCGGAAATAGAATATATCCTGATGAAGCATAAGGCGAAATCGATTATGAAAAACTACGAAGGAGAAACTATTTCCGGATTATCGTTCTTGATTGATACAGGCAGGCAGCAGGTACCTGTGAAATTGCCGGTAAGAATAGATGAATGTCTGGAAGTATTGAAGCGTGAAAAGAAGAATAGTCCAAGAAGTAATATTAAAGCCACCAGAGAGCAGGCAGAACGTGTGGCATGGAGGATCCTAAAGGACTGGATAGAATCTCAGATGGCATTACTGGATATTGAGATGGTTAGGTTTGAAGAAATATTCCTGCCATACATAGAGCTTCAGGGTGGAGAAACCATATATGAGAAGCTGAACCGGCAGCAGTTTTTGCTGGAGGATGTGGATAACCGGCAGCAGGCTTAAGGGAGGGAAGTAATGAAGAGAGAGTTATTAGAATCTTACAAGAGCAAGAAAGAGGAAATCCGGGAACTGGAGTATAAGCTGGAGCATGTGAAGGATAATGATGCAGGGTTAGGCGTATCAGTAATCAATGATTATCGAAGCGGGTATCCGCATCCTCAATCTGTAGTTGGATATGATTACGAGCTGATAGAGAAACGTATGGCCAATTACAGGAGCAGGATAGCTAAGTTGAAAGCAGAATGTGCTGAGGTAGAAGAATTTATTGAGGCTATAGAGGATAGTCTCATGAGAAGAATATTCCGGATGTACTATGTGGACGGGCTTACTCAGAAGGAGATTGGTAAGCGGGTACATATGGAGAGAAGTAATGTATCAATCAGGATAAATAAATTTCTTGACGATTTGGAACAAGTTTCACACAATTCACACGATTCACATGTATAATAAAAATAGGAGTAGTTGGATAAAGCTTTCATGGATGGTTCCTTCGGGAAGAAGCACTTGCAATATGCAGGTGCTTTTTTCGTTGCCATCCGGCAGCAGGATTGAATATGACAAAAGAACAAATAGCTTATGTAGTCAAGTGCATCAACAGTAATGTTCATAACTTCTACATCTGGAATGAATGGCTTAAGGTTAGAACTGAAGTGCTGAAGATGGATAAGTTTGAGTGTCAGGACTGCAAGAAGAAAGGTAAATACACTAGGGCATCAACGGTACATCATAATCAGTTTCTAAAAAAGTATCCGGAGCTGGCACTGGAAATATACTATGAGTTTCAGGGAAAGAGGTACAGGAACCTGGTAAGCTTGTGTCATGATTGCCATGAAGAACGTCATGGTTTTCGTAAAAAGGAATCCATAAAACCATTAACAGAAGAACGGTGGGATTAGGTACCCCCGGTCGAAAAAAACAGGTTTTAAATTTAACCGGCGGAGACCGGTGGGTGGCCTCGACAATTCTGCGTGAGCTCGCGCATGAGAAAAAATAAAAAAATAGGGGGAAAAATGGCGGAGAAAAAAAAGGACATATTAGATAGTCTGCTGAGCCAGTTGAAAAGAAAAAATGCCGATATTTCCGTATTTAATGACCTTATTAGTGATTACATGACCTTGTATGATGTGAAAAAGAAATTGACATCAGATATTAAAAAAAGAGGGGTGTCATATGAGACAGAATCGGCTTCAGGAAAGGCTAAAATAATAAAACAAAATCAATCTGTAAAAGATTTGGTGGCAGTGAATAAGCAAATGCTGATGATTCTGGATAAGTTGGGATTAACCACGGAAAAGACCATAAAGGAAAGTGAAGATGACGAACTGTGATGAACGTATAGAAGCTTTCATGGAGATGGTGGAAGCTGAAAAAATCAAAACATCAAAAGAAGTAAAGGCTCTGGTAGAGCATGTAAGATACTGTTTTGAGAATGAAAATATATATGTGGATAAGGAACAGCTTACAAAATATATAGGACTGGCACGGTATTTCCCATATGAAGTTGTATTTCCATGGCAGGTATTTGTGATTGGTTTGCATGATTGTACATACTGGAAGGATTCAGGGACTCCAAGATGGCCGGACCTTTTTTGTTTGCTTGGTAGAGGTGCCGGTAAGGATGGAACAATAGCATTAGAAGCGGTAGCGCTGTCAAGCCAATATAACAATATACGTGAGTATGATGTGGATATTTGTGCAAATAATGAAGATCAAGCAATACGTCCGGTAAAGGATATTGTTGACGCATTTGAAACACCTAAGTTTATAAAAAAGTTAAAGCAGTTCTTTTATTGGACCACTGAAAAAGTAATAAGTTTAACAACAAAATCAACGATTCTTGGAAGGACAAATAATCCGAAGGGAAAGGATGGTCTAAGATCAGGAATAGTAATATTCAATGAAATCCATCAATATGAGGACTATAAGAACATTAATGTATTTACGACAGGTCTTGGAAAGAAAAAGCATCCGAGACGTTCATATTACAGTACTCAGGGCGATGTGAGAGAAGGTCCATTGGATGACTTACTGGAAACATCTGAGGGTATTCTTTTTGGCGGCGATCCGGATAATGGGTTACTCCCATTTATTTGTAAGCTGAATGAAAAGGAAGAGGTTCATGATGAATCCAATTGGGAGATGGCAAATCCTTCTCTTCCGTATTTACCTACGCTGATGGATGAAATTAGGAAAGAATACCGGGAGTGGGTAAAACATCCGGAAAGACTTACATCATTTATGACCAAGAGAATGAATATCCCGGAAAGAGCAGATGAGATAGCAGTAACGGATTATGAAAATGTGAAAGCTACGAAATCAGAGCTTCCGGATTTAACTGGATGGGATTGTACCTGTGGAATTGATTATACAAAGATTACAGATATGGCATCTGTGAATTTGCATTTTAGGGATGGAGATAAACGGTATGATATATCCCATTCTTGGCTGTGTTTAAAATCCAAAGATATTCCAAGACTTAAAATACCATATAAGGAGTGGGCCGAGCAGGGACGCTTGACGTTGGTAGATGAAGTGGAAGTGCATCCTACACTATTAACCAATTATATTCAGGAAGCCAAGAAAAAGTATAATATCAAGTATTTGGCAATAGATGATTTTCGATATGCTTTGTTGAGCAAGTATCTTCAGGAGATTGGATTTGATACAAAGATTTATAAAAATCTGAAGCTGGTACGACCATCCGACATAATGCGTGTGGCAACAGTAATCGATAGCTGCTTTGCCAGACAGTATTTTACATGGGGAGATGCACCGGAACTGCGATGGGCTACCAATAACACAAAGCTGATACGCTATGGACGGAGAGTGGGTAGTGAAGAGGATGCCGATATCGGAAACTTTGTTTATGGTAAGATAGAAGCAAAATCAAGAAAGACTGACCCATTCATGGCATTGGTGGCTTCAATGACGGTAGAAGATGTATTGCCACAAAAACGAATTAATCATAAGAGAAATATGAGAGTATATGAGTACTAGGAGGTGATAAAGTGGGATTTAAAGATTGGATTATTCATTTATTCGGGGGAGGAAAAACTCGGAAAGTAGGGATGGATGAAGTAATGATGGACAGCAATGTACAGGATGCTATATATGAAGTTTATCTTAGGGAATTAGCGTTTTGGACATGCGTTAATAAGGTGGCCGGAGCCGTCGTGAAATGTGAGTTTCAGACATACAGAAATAATAAAGAGATTCGAGAAAACGAATATTATCTTTGGAATTACGAGCCGAATCCAAATCAGAACGCTGCCTCCATGTTGTTTAAGCTAATTGGTAACCTGTACAGAAAAAATGAAGCGCTGATAGTAGGAGTAGGTAGGCACATATATGTGGCAGATGACTACAACAAAGAAGTATATGCATTAAAGGAGTATAAGTTTACTAATGTGGTTATAGATGGCTATACATTATCAGAGACCTTTACCATGTCAGATGTATTATTTTTCGAACTGAATAGTACAGACATGAGGAAACTGATCAATGGAATGTATGATGCATATTCTAAATTACTGACTCATGCACAGAATGCTTACAGAAGGTCCAGAGGTAGAAAAGGAATTCTTAACATATCAGCGGTTGCGGAACAAAATGAAGCGTTTGACCAGGAATTTGATGACCTCATGACAAAGCATTTTAAGAATTTCTTTGAAAAAGAAAATGCAGTACTTCCGTTATTTGATGGATATAGTTATACAGATATATCCCAGAATGTTAAAACATATTCCTCTGAATCCACCAGAGATATTAAAGCCTTGGCAGATGATATTTATGATTTCACTGCAAGGGCTTTTTCGTTTCCTCCATCCCTGGCAAAGGGAGATGTGCAGGATACCGGTAAAGCAGTGGATGAGCTTCTGACATTTGCAATAGATCCTTTGGTTGAAGTGCTTCAAACTGAGATAAATCGAAAGCGATATGGATTTAGAGGTCTGAAAAGTGGAAGTTATATAAAAATTAATACTCTGGCAGTAAAGCATATTGATATTTTTGATATCGCTACACCGATTGATAAGTTGATTTCGTCCGGTGCATTTACAATCAACGATATCCTAAAGGTATTAAAAATGCCACCCATAAATGAACCATGGGCGGACCAGCATTTTATTACAAAGAATTATGCAACTATACAAGATTTGTTGGCGAATTTGGAAGGAGGTGGAAATGATGAAAAGCAACAAAACAAACTGGAGAATAGAGCCGGTACAGGAGGCTAAAAAGACATTGTTATATATCTATGATGATGTTACTGAGTATGGGGAGTTTAACTGGCAGACATGGTCGTATGATGATTCTGAGACTTCTGCAAGATATTTTGCAGAAAAGTTACAGGAGATTCCGGCAGGAAATGAGATTGAACTTCACATCAATTCCAATGGAGGTTCTGTTAAGGAGGGTGTAGCAATATACAACCTGTTAAAACAGAACGAAAATCGCAAGACTGGCATTGTGGATGGCGTAGCACATAGTGTTGCGTTCTTGATTTTACAGGCATGTGATGTTCGTAAAATGTGTCTGGGTACCACTGCTCTTGTTCATGAGATGTGGATGTATTGCTCAGGTAATGCAAAGCAGCTTCGTAAGTATGCAGATGACTTGGACGATATGATGGAGTCAAACAGACAAGTATTTTTGGAAAGAGCCAATATCACGGAGGAGGAGTTGATTGAGCTGATGGCGAATGAAACTTATTTGACACCGGATAAGGCACTGGAATATGGTCTGATTGATGAAATTATGGGTGAAAAAAAGGTTGAGCAGAATACAGAAGAATTGTTACAGAAACTTCAGGATATGCAGAAGCAGCTTAATGAGCAGCAGAGTTTCAGACAACAGATCGCAACGATGCAGTCGCTAATACAAAAGGAACCGGAACCTAAAAAGCCGGAAGAAAATAAACTGTTAAACTTTTTGGAAAAAGTAGGAGGAAAGAGAGAATGAAAAATTTAGATGCAATTCAATTAGAAAGAAATGCAATTTTGCAGAAGATGAGTGCTGCTATTCAGGCAAATGATACTGAAGCTTACAATGCGGCTTTTGGTGAGTTGTGCCAGGCTATCCAGGATTCAGTATTGGATAGAGCTATGCAGATGGTAGGAGAGAATGATTCAAGAGTATTGTCAGACAGAGGAGTGCGTCAGCTTACTTCCAAGGAAAAAGAGTACTATGAGAAGTTGATTGATGCTATGAAGGCTGAGGATCCTAAACAGGCTGTAAACAATTTGGATGCTGTAATGCCCGAGACTATTATTGATCAGGTATTTGAAGATTTAAGAACCAATCATCCATTGCTTTCTAAGATTGAATTCCGTGGTATTACCGGATTGACCAGAATTATGATGAATACCAATGGATACCAGAGGGCAGCATGGGGTAAGTTGTGTGCGGCTGTAGCACAGGAATTAACATCAGGATTTAAAGAGGTTGATGTTACCCAGGATAAGCTTTCTGCGTTCTTGCCGGTTTGCAAGGCAATGTTGGATTTAGGCCCCAGATGGTTAGATGCATATGTAAGAGAAGTTCTTACAGAAGCATTTGCGAATGGTTTGGAATATGGAATTATTAATGGTTCCGGAAAAGATATGCCTATTGGTATGATGAGACAGGTCGGCGACAATGTTGTAGTAACCGGCGGTGAATATCCTGCTAAGCCTGCTGTAAAGATTACAAAGCTTGATAATATTCAGCTTGGTAATCAGGCCGCTATTTTGGCTGTTGGTGAAAACGGTAAGACCAGACCTGTGAGAGATTTGATTCTGGTTGTAAACCCTGCAGATTATTTTGCTAAGGTATTACCCGCGATTCAGTATCCTGCTCCTGGTGGTGGTTATGTTAATGCATTGCCCTTCCCTATGGATGTGATTCAGAGTGCTGAGGTTCCGCTTGGCCGTGCAGTGTTCGGTATGGCTAAAAGATATTTCCTTGGTGGAGGTGTTGGTAACAATGGTAAGATCACTTACTCTGATGATTATCACTTCCTGGAAGATGAAAGAGTATATATGATCAAGGGATATGCTAAGGGCTTTGCTATGGATAACAATGCATTTATTGTATTGGATATTAGTGCTTTGCAGCCTGCATATTACAAGGTGGAAACTATTGCTTCTGTTACTGATGTTGAAGATGCATCATTAGCAGATATTAAGGTTTCTAACAATTCTCTTGAACCGGCATTTAAAGCAGATGCCTTAGAGTATACGGTATTAACCAAAGATGCATCTAACACTGTAACTGCTATTCCTGCAGATGCTACTGCTAAAATGGAGATTACCTATAATGACGAGGTGATTGCAAATGGTAGCAGAATTAATTGGGCAGATGGTGATGGTAATGTTGTGAAGATTAAAGTGACGGATGGAAGCGCTACTAAGACTTACCAGGTTACTGTTACAAAAACGGAGTGATAAAGCATGGCATTGATTGATGAGGTAAAAGACTATCTCGATATCACATGGGAAATGAGTGCCGGAGAGCTGAAGAAGCTCTCCGGTATGATTGAACGTGGGAAAGAGTATCTTACGGGTAAAATCGGAACTTGTGATTTTGAAAAGGAAACACGTGAGAAGGCTTTGCTGTTAGATTATTGCATGTATGCAAGAGCTGGACGTATTCCAGATTTTCAAGAAAACTATCGTTCTGAAATTATCGCCTTGCAGGTAAACAGGTGGAGGGCAAAACAAAATGCCGAAAGTACAGGATAATAATTTTGTTACATTCAATAGTGGTAATCTGGAGATATGCAAAGCAAAAGAGCGGGTACTTATAGAAACAAGGCATGAGTCAGTTCGTTTTGGTGACCAAACAGTAGGCGTTGTACGATTCTGGGAAGCTAAGGTGGCATCCAGCTGCATTGACAGATTAGTGGCTATACTTCCGGTACCGGGACTTGAACAATCGGATATATGTATTATTGATAATAAGCAATATAAGATTAAGCAGATACAACATAAGTTTGATAAGGTACCTGCATGTCTGTTTTTGTCGTTAGAAGAAAATACAATAAGGTATAAGGATGAGCGACAGGAGGCGGGAAATAGTGTTAAAGGAAGTAGTTGAAGAGCTTCTGGATGAAGTCGGAATAGAATACAAATACCACCATTTTGAAGTGGAAGAGGCTATTGCACCACCATTCATTTGTTGGATTGTCCCGGATACGGATAATTTTGCAGCAGATGGAAAAGTATTCTTTAAAGGTGAGAGTGTACATATTGAACTTTACACGGATAAGAAGGATTTTGAACTGGAGCTAAGTATAGAGACTGTTTTAGATGAGAAAGAGCTATATTGGGATAAAGCAGAAGACTATATAGAAAGTGAGAAAATGTATATGGTAACCTATATTTTAACTGTTTAGGAGGAAAATATGGATGTCATTAGCATTGAAGAATTGGCAGATGCAATAGCAAATGAATTGGAAGAGTATTCCGAAGAGGTGACGGAGAACCTGAAGAAAGAAATCAAAGCAGCGGCAGGAGAAGCTTCAAAGGAGCTTGGAAAGGTGTCACCGAAACGATCCGGAAAGTATAAGAAGGGTTGGAAAAGTAAAGTGGTATATGAGAACCACAATGATATAAGAGTGGAAGTGTTTAATGCTAAGAAACCACAGTTAACACATCTGCTCGAATATGGTCATGCTAAACGGAATGGTGGCAGAGTAGAAGGAAATGCACATGTTGCACCGGTGCAACAAAAAATTGAAAAGGAATTACTTGGAAAGGTAAAAGTAATTGCAAAATAGGAGGGAAAATATGGATAAGAACAAAGTACAATTTAATCTTAAGAATGTACACTATGCAGTATTAAAACCTGCAGAAACTGCAGATGGGGCCCCTACATTTGATGCTCCGGTGGCAGTTAAGGGCGCAGTGACATTGACATTGGATCCACAGGGAAGTGTAGAACCGTTCTATGCGGATGGTGTTACTTATTATCAGGCAGTTTCCAATAATGGTTATTCTGGAGACTTAGAAGTGGCAAGGTTCCCTGATAAGATGATGCAGGATATTTGGAAATTAACCTTGGATGAAAATAAGGTATTAACAGAAAATGCAAATGAGGAACCCAATGCTTTTGCATTGTTGTATCAGATTGATGGTGACGTAAACAATGACTATTATTGTTTATATAACTGCACAGGAACAAGACCTGGCATTGGCGGTACCACAAATACCAATACAAAGACTCCACAGACCAAGAAAAGCTCTATTTCAGCAGTACCATTGGAAAATGGTAATGTAATGGCAAGAACTACTTCAGCAACCACAGAAGATGTGAAAAATAACTGGTTTAAGAGTGTCTACATGGGAGCACAGGCTGGAGCACAGGCTGGAACACAGGAGGCATAATTTATGGAAAAAACCATACGGATTGATGATAAAGAAGTAAAGATGAAAGCTTCAGCTCTGGTTCCGCGTCTGTACAGATTCCGTTTCAGAAGAGATATGATAAGTGATATGAATACGCTTAGAAAAGCATATTCAAAAGCAATTAACCTTCCGGAGGATGCTACAGAGGAAGAAAAGATGGATGCTCAATTATCTGCTATGGATTTGACTATTTTTGAAAATGTGGCATATATTATGGCCAAACATGCAGATAAAAATCAGCCGGATTCTCCGGATGAGTGGTTGGACCAGTTTGATATGTTCTCAATCTATGAAGTATTGCCACACATCATAGAACTATGGAATATGAGCACGTCTACTACTTCAGAACCAAAAAAAAAATAAGAGAAACAACGCGTCAGAGTAATGGCGCTATTTTTATGCTCCGATGCGCTGAATTGAATCTGTCAGACAGCGCATTGGAGAGCATGTCTATAGGAATGGTATATGACATGCTTGCAGAGAAAATGAATGATAAAGAGATATATCCATACAAAGCGACACAGGAAGACATAGAAGCGTTCTTCGGGAAGGGGTAATATGGCTGATAGAATAAAAGGCTTAACAATACAAATTGGTGGAGATACAGCCGGATTGAATAAAGCTCTTTCCGGAGTGAATCAAGAAATAAGAAATACACAATCTCAGTTGAAGGATGTAGAGCGTCTTTTGAAAATGGATCCTGGCAATACAGAATTGTTGAAGCAGAAATACCAGCTGCTTAACAAACAAATAGATGAAACGGAAGGAAAATTAGTTTCATTAAAAGAGGCTGAAAAACAGGTACAGGCGCAATTTGAAAAAGGCGAGATATCACAGGAACAGTATTATGGACTGAGAAGGGAAATTATTCAGACAGAAAATGCTCTGGGGAAACTAAAAGAAGAAACAGGCAAGACAGAAAGAGCAATTAATGATATAGACGAAAAGCCAATAGAAGAGGTGGCAAAAGCTGCGGATGAAGCGGAAGAACAATTGGAACAGGCTGGAAAGGAAGCATCCAATTTTGGGGATTATCTTAAGGCCAGTGCTATTGTAGAAGGTGCAAAAGGCATAGTATCAAGTTTAAAAGACGTATCTGAAGAATCAAAGGAATATATGAAAATCATGGGTTCTTTAGAGGTTTCGTCTCAAAATGCCGGTTATTCAGCAGAAGAAACGAAAGAAATTTATAAGAGTTTATATTCTGTGCTGGGTGACGAACAAGCGGCAGCTACTACTACAGCTAATTTGCAGGCATTGGGGGTTGGACAGGAAAAATTAAATGAGATAACAAATGCTGCTATAGGTGCATGGGCTACATATGGAGATTCGATTCCTATTGACGGATTGGCAGAAGCGATTAATCATACTAGTCAACTCGGTGAGGTGCAAGGTAATTTAGCGGATGTATTAGAATGGGCCGGTGTTTCGGTTGAGGATTTTAATGCACAGTTAGCAAAGTGCACGAGTGCAGAAGAAAGAGCGGATTTGATTTTGAAACAACTATCACGCCAAGGACTTACACAAGCTGGAACAGCGTGGAAAAACAATAATAAGGCATTAGTTGATAATAATAAAGCAAATGCAGAGTTACAGGAACAGATGGCGCAGTTGGGCGAAACAGTAATGCCGATTATGACTAAAATGACAGAACTGGTGGCAGGTGCGATGGAAAAGTTTAATAGTCTAAGTGAGAGCCAACAGAATACTATTATGGTTATTGTTGCACTGGTAGCGACTTTAGGACCATTGATTTCTGTGATTGGTGGAATATCAGCAGGCACAGCAGGATTATCAACAGCATTTGGATTCTTAACGAGTACGGCAATACCAAAATTAGGAACAGTATTTTCTACGGTTTTTAATTTTATAGCGGCGAATCCAGTAGTGTTGTTAATTGCAGCGATAGTAGCCTTAGTGGCTTTAATAGCGACTAAGGGAGATGAAATACAAGGAATTTTACAAAATGTTGATAATTTCTTACAAAACATCTTTGCTACGGATTGGACAAAGATTTTCGGTCCAGTATTAGGTGAAAGTCTGAATTCGTTTTTTAAGAATGTAGAAAATATTTGGAACTCTATTAAGAAGATACTTGACGGAATAATCGATTTTGTAAGAGGAGTATTTACGGGAAATTGGGAACGTGCTTGGAGTGGAGTACAGAAAATATTCGGTGGTATATTTGAAGGACTTATTTCACTGGCCAAGGTACCACTAAATGGTGTGATTGGATTGCTGAATATGGCAATTGGTGCAGTGAATTCATTGATTAAAGGATTTAATTCAATAGGATTTGATATGCCTGATTGGCTTGGTGGTGGTTCCTGGTATCCGAATATACCAACAATACCCAAAATCCCACTATTGGCCAAAGGTGGAAACATTGTTGATGGAGGAACTGTTCTTGTTGGAGAAAATGGACCGGAGTTTTTAGATTTGCCGGCAGGAGCAAGGGTGAGACCATTAGATTATCATGATGATACCCAGTCGGATGGTGAGCCAAGAGAAATTCTGGTTCGTGTAGAAGTAGTTCCGGATGAAAGCGGCATGTTTAAATCAATGAGAGTTTTAAATAGCGAATGGAAAGATACACATGGTGGAGATAGCGCATTTGCATAGGAGTAATCATGTATAAAGGTTATAGGATTAAGATTAATGGGATAATAGTGAATGATAATTTTATTTCACGAGGAAGTTATTCGGCAGAGCGGGCAGAGAAGGTTCTTTATGAGTATTACGACGCAGATGGTGAAAGACATGAAGAACTAAGCGGTCATGTAATTATCAAAATATCATTTTCAATTAGACAGCGAAACATGAAGGAACAGGCGCAGTTATATGGTATTTTTAAACAGCAAAATAATGTTCCGGTAGAATATTGGGATGATATTAGTGCGGAATACAAAGAGGGTATTTTCAAAATGAAAAAGCCGGTAATCAAGCATAGAAATACAATAAATGGAAGCATTAGTTATGATAAAACGGCTATTGTATTGGAGGAGTATTAGAATACTATGGATGATTTGAAAGAGTTATTCTGGAAAGATGGTATCCGTAAAAAAATGAATATTACTTATGACTCCGGAGAAATAACAAACAAAGAGTTACATTCAGAACAGTTTGAGTTAAGAGAAAGTATATGTTCGGCGGAAGTGCTACGCTTTGGAACCTGCGAAGCCAGCGAAATAAAATTTAGAATTTCGAATATTGTCACATCACTAATTGATAAGCAACTGACTGTAACAGAGACATTGGATGGAAATGCCGATGTCTCTTTTCAATTTGGAAAATATAAAGTACATTCGGATAATTTTACTGCAAACAGACGTTATCGCGATATCGTAGCCTACGATTCCATGTATGATATCCTAAGTGCGGAAGTATCCGGCTGGTATAACACAATTCTTCCGGATTCAGACAGCTCAGTTACCCTGAAACAATTCCGGTCCAGCTTTCTGGAACATCTGGGAGTGGAGCAGGAGGATGTTACACTTGTAAATGACTCTATGATAGTCAGAAAGACCATAGAGCCGTCCCAATTAAGCGGTAAGACCGTTATTACTGCTATATGTGAAATAAACGGCTGTTTCGGCCATATCGGGCGTGATGGACGGTTTAAATATGTGATTTTGAAACCTATGACAAAGGGATTGGTACCGAGTGCTACATTGCATCCCAGAAAGGGGCTGCATCCTTCTACAACCGGTAAATCAGAGGAGATAGACAGGAAGTATTATATCAGTGCCCAGTATGAGGATTTTGTGACAGAGAGGATTAACAAACTGCAGCTTCGCCAGGAAGAGAATGACATAGGCTGCGTGTATGGAGTCGGTGATAACTGCTATATCGTGCAAGATAATTTCCTTCTGTACGGAATGTCAGCTGATGAATTGTACACAGTAGCTGCGAATATGTACCGAGTAATCAGTAAAGTATCTTACAGACCGGCGCATGTGGAAGCGAAAGGCAATCCGTGTCTGGAAGTTGGGGATGGTATCAAGTTAGTCACAAACTCCATGGAAATTAATACGTACATACTGCAAAGGACCTTAAAGGGAATACAGGCCCTGAGGGATACCTATGATGCGGAAGGAACCCAGAAGCAGAAGGAAAAGGTTAATGGTCTTCAGGAACAGATCATACAGCTAAAGGGGAAAACAAACCGGCTTACCAGAACCGTGGAAGAAACAAGGTCATATATAGAGGATACGGAAAAGAAACTTTCCTCTGAAATACTCCAGAATGCTAACGAGATAGCGCTTCGAGTAAGGAAAGACAACGTTATAGCGGAGATAAACGTATCTACTGAGGGAATACTGCTTTCTGCAAATAAGATAGACCTCGTAGGTATCGTAAATGCAGATACATTCATATCAAACCTTGTGAATGCCGAGAAGCTGGTTACGAAGTTTGCATCAATAGAGTTGTTGGCAGCGTTAAGTGTTGAAATAGAGGGAGAATTAACAGCACAGTCTGCAAGATTGAACAGTCTGGAAACAGATCATGTATCAGTGGCACAACTGAATGCAGTTAATCAGGCTGTAAGTGGTAAATTGGATGCTGCCCAACTGTCAACTGCCATAGGTGCAATGTCTGCATTAAATGCACAATCTATAACCTGTAGCAGTTATATGGTGAGTTATGGTGGAAGACAACCGGTATTAACCCCCATGCAGGCTACCATTAACGGTCAGCAGTATGTAATCCTGGGCGCAGCGTATACGGGATAGGAGGTGTCAGAATGAGTTCAATTAAGGTAAGAGATTTTTCTATGACCATTGAAAACTATATAGATACCTTCGATTTGCCGATGGAAGTGAAGCGTCTGGCATTATTGGAAGTGTATCAGAAGACCAAGGAAAAAGCAGACAGGGAAATATATAAGGAGGCTCTGGAAAGGAGTCGGGATAATCAGGTGGAACAGGAGGATAAGGAGAATGTATGAACCAACAATGTGGGTTGATGATAAGAGCCCGGATGTCAATGAAGACAATCTGAACAAGATAGAGCAGGGAATAAAGGCAGCTCATGATATGGCAGAACATAATGCGGCGAATATAGCGGCAATGGCCGGCAACCAGATGCCGGAGGAGTACTTGAAAGCTGCTGTAGATGAGTATGTAAATAATAACTCTGCCGGCTTTGCGACACAGGCAGGGATGGCGGAACTGGATAGTAAACTTTCTAGTGAGATTGTGGAGGAAAATGATGCAAACGAAGCATCAGCTAATTTTCAAAAATGGTATACTGATGAACTTACACACTCTACTGATTCACCAAATAATTTAGCAAACTTCAATGACACGCAAGAGTTAAAAGAGTTAGCTTATGCTAATATTATCGGCAAACACGCTCTTTATTTAAAAGATAGAACTTCTGGCTCTCTTAACGTGTACTTGACACAGAATTTTGAAGCAGGGAAGAAATATCTGGTTATTTTTGATATAAGCGATTATATTATTCCAGATGGAAATGCAAGTAGTTCTTTTAATATTAGGCTTTACAAAGGAAGTTCCTATATTAAAGAATTAACAAATTGTGCAGGTCAAGTAACTCAATGGGAGTTTGAGGCAACTGGCGAAGAATCAATCCGTATATATTCAGCAAGTTATGTTAAAAACGTTGCCATTCGACATTTATATATAGGTGAAAAACCTATTAGTGGAATTTATAACGTTTTTAACAATAAAAAAGAATATAGTGTACTAGCTTCATATGGTTTAGTAGATTCACTTGGAAGAGTGAATGGCACAGATTATGTACACACAGAAAGCTTGCGAGTATACAAAGGTGACTTAATTACAAACCAGTTAGGTGTAGACTTCTATCAAGTTGTTGGATATTATAACAATCCAACAATAGGAGAAACATCACCAGATTGGGTTACAACTATACAAGGTAAATCGTATGTTTCAGAACATGATGGATATATCACATTCAATATTGTTGCGTCACATTTAAGTGATGGTTCAGAACTTACACTTAATATTAATGAAACCATTGAAAATAGACTTGGAAATATAATTCCAGATATTAATGATATTAAGGATAAGCTGGCAAATTCGTCTGGATATGGTGGAACAAAAGTTGTAACTAATATTGAAAAAGTAGTAAGCGTTCAAAAAGAAGTTGTAGAAACACAAATAGAAACGATTGTATCTGGAAGAAACGCAAGTGAGTTTGGTGTACTTCCGTCTAATGATGGAGTAACAAATACAAATAATTTGCAAGCGTTATTGGACATAGGTGGAACTATTATTGTTGATGTGCCTGGTATTTATTTGTTTGCGTCTGGTTTAAAGATTGGAAGCAATACAACATTGATTTTTGGAAATCAAGTATATTGCAAACGTGCTGACGATGACTATAAATCTTTATTGATAAACAAAGGTGCATTTACGAAAGAGTACAATGACAACATTGTTATTGATGGTTTATATGTTATTTGTGACGGACATTATGGAACGTGGCAAGGTACAATTCATGGTTTACGTGGTGTGATTAGTTTGTACTATGTGCAAAATATAAAATTGCGTAATATACGTTGTGATGATGTTGCAGGTCATTCATATTTTATTCATCTTGCAAAGTGGGAAAATGTGTTGATTGAGAATATCCATGTTGCAGGAAACAAAGATGCAATCCATGTTAGCACTGGCAATCGTCTACATATTAAAGATGGTTGGTTTCAAACTGATGATGACCCAGTAGGTCTTAATGCTATGGATTATGTAGATGGTTGTCCAGAATTAGGATGGATTCGCAATGTAGTTGTAGAGAATTGCGTTGATGCATCAACCAAAGGCACTGGTTATATCGCACGTATGTTATCTGGTGCATGGACTGATTGGAAAAGTGGAAATCAATATAGACACGCTGACGTTGTTGTTAATAGCGAAGGCAATGTGTACAGAATGATTAAAGACCCTGCTGTTATCGAATATATGACATCAACAGAAGAACCAATGCATACAACAAGTGCTGATACTACTTATAGTGATGGTATAAAGTGGCGATATATTGAGGGTGGTTTTCAGTATACAGCATCTTTAGAAAATATATTATTTAGGGATATTTATTTGAAAGTAAGAAGAACATCTGCTTTCTTTGTTGCTTCAAATAACGATAGTTATTGTAGGGCATTTTATCCTAATGTAGTACCACCACAAGTTTCTAATATCAGAATTAAAAATGTTTGTTGTATAGGTGATATTTCTAACTTGGTAACAGTACAAACACCTACTGATTTTATAAGCATAAAGGATAGCAGAATTAAATGTGATACCATATTTAATTTTACAAAGTCTGGTGATTATAAGTTTGATAATATTAATAAAAACACACGTGTAATATTATCTGGAAACATGGTTGAACTAAAAGAAGATGCTGAAACTGTTGATATAATTAAAAATAATGTCGCAGACAGAGTTGTAAGTGCTGATATTTTTGGTAATTACAAAAAGGGAAACTTTACAACGAAAATCGCTGATTCTGTCACTATTGTTAGTAATGATTTATAGTCAACAATCGAAACAGTTATTTTGCGTTTTAACCCTACCAAAACGCAAACAAATAATAGAGAATTAAGCCGATATATATCTTGAAAACTAAATACTTGATATATATTATTCTCCTAAGTTGATTGGGCTTTATTAGGTTAGCAAAAGAGGAGAACCTTTTTATTGGTTCTCCCCTACTTCGAGATATTGACGTAAAGCTTTATCTATCACCCATGACATACTTCTATCTTCCTTTTGGCAATGCTTAATAAGGATAGGGAGTAAGTCAGGCTTGACACTGATAGATTGCTTTATGGCTTTATCTGAAGGGTCTTTTTTAGGTCTAGCCATAAAATCACCTCCAAGACTATTTTATCATGTTTTGGCAGGAATTAAAGGGTTAAAAACGCAAAATTTTGACTTGAAACATATTGCGACCAAGATTTCTTTGTTTTAATCATGTTGCACTTTTTGAGATAAGGATATAAAATAAAAATAACCCAGTAGGCGGCAACCTTTATCTGGGTTATTGGTACAATAGTATTTCGACATCTCTATTGTATCATAGTTAAAACTATAAATCAATGATACAAAGGAGAAGAACATGAGAAAAGCAGAAATTGAGGAATTGTTGGATGAAGTTTGTTCCACTATAAAGGTTATTGATGGCGAATATGAGAGGGTCAACCAGGATTTGTCTGTAAAAGAGTTTATGAAAGTAAAAATCAAACACGCACTGGAAGATTTAAGAAGTTGTTTGGATTATTGTGCTAATGATATATATGACCGATTTTACTATGATAGTACAGTTTCTAAAAGACCAAATATCTATTTCCCTTACGGAAAGAATCAGAATGATTTTTTATCAATGCTGGGAATGTCTTTTAAGAATTTGGAACGAAAAAACAAAGCTGTATATGATGAGATAATTTCAATACAGTCTTTCAACTGTACAGAAGCGTGGCTGTATGATTTATGTTCTATAACCAATACTAATAAACACCTTACATTATTAGGGCAGACAAGAAAGAGTAAGGCAGAATTAAAAGTTAATGATTTGGGAATTATTGGCTTTGATGGAGCTGGAGAAGGCTGCACTGTTGTGTTATCAGGATGTACCTTTAATGGTGTTAAACAGAACGAGGATATAATAATACAAGATGGTAGGGCTCATATATCAGATAAAGATAGAGATATTGTGTTTGAGATAGATACACAGTTTTATATTTCTGGAACAGACATAGATTGTATTAAACTATTGAAAGATTCATATAAGGGAATAACTGGATTTGTAAATAATTTGTATCGAGTAATGTAATGCATAGGTGACAGTATGAGTAAGAGTGAATTTGAGGGGTATTATTGCAAAGAGGCACAAATGACCATAGAGGAATACAAAGAGTGTTTTGTTACACTTCCATGTAATTGTGGAGATGATGTTTGTAAAGGATGGGCATGTGTGTCAAATAGTGAGCGTTCAATAAAAGCTCACAAAGAATTGTATATGTAAAATGTATATAGTATAACAGAGCCAAGAGCCGGATGCTTCCATAGTGGAAGTACCCGGCTTTTGTAATAAAGGAAATGGAGGATAATATTATGGACAAAGTAAAGGCAACTGTAATTGCGGTAATATCCGCGCTGATGAGCTGGCTGGGTATTCTGGCCATACCGGTATTTTTACTTGTGGGATGCAATGTAATTGATTATCTTACAGGAATCTGTGCTGCGAAGTATCGCACCGAACCTATTAGTAGTTATAAAGGAATCCGTGGGATAATCAAAAAGGTGTGTATGTGGCTTTTAGTGCTGATTGGAGCATGGATTGATATATTGATTAATTATGCGATACATACCGCCGGCATTGAGCTAACAATACCTTTTATAGTGGCCACTGTGGTTGCAGTGTGGCTTGTAGTGAATGAAATAATAAGTATTTTGGAAAATATGATTGATATTGGAGTGGATATGCCACCATTTCTTTTGCCCCTTATGAAGAATATCAAGAAAAAGACAGAGGATACGGTTAAGATTAGGGATACAGAGGAGGATGAGAGCGATGAATCGTCCGGTAGATTATAAACAGAATGACAAGCGATGGGGAGATATTCTCTACGCAGTGGATGGCGAACGAAGCACAATCAAGAGTGCCGGTTGTGGTCCTACAGCACTTGCCAACGTATTAGCGGCTATTGTAAGTCCGTACATTGACCCATTAACTCTTGCATCCTGGGCACGTATGAAGAATTACAAGGTTAAGAACAGCGGTACCAGCTACAGCTTCTTTGTTCCTTGTGCAGCAGCATACGGAGTAAAGGTCCGCAGAATCAATACGGCGAATATCTATGGCAATTCGAATAGCCCATATCACGCACAGATTCTTTCAGAACTGATGGATGGTAACTGGGTAATTGCTTGTATGGGCAAGGGTAATTGGACCAGCTCCGGTCATTACATTACTGTATATGGCTTCCAGGGAGGCGAGGTATATATCAATGATCCTGCATCTACCAAAGCAAACAGAGCTTGCAATACATGGGAACTTTTCAAGAGTCAGGTGAAGTATTACTGGGTTGTAGAGGTGCCTGATAATATTAAGAAGAATGGTATTGTGAAGAATGGATTGTATCGACAGGAAGATTTTGTAAGAGAAGTGCAGTTTTGCACCGGTGCAACTCCTGATGGCAAGGCAGGTTCCCAGACATTGGCCAAGACAGTGACGGTATCTGCTAAGAAGAATCGTAAACATGCAGTAGTTCTTCCGTTACAGAAAAAGCTGAAGAAACTCAATCGATACAAAGGTGAACTGGACCGTATCGCAGGAAATATGTTTACTACGGCCGTGAATCATTACCAGGGAGTGGATTTAAACTACAAATATCCAGATGGTGAGATTACAGCGAAAGGAAAAATGTGGAAATCTCTGTTAAATGTGTTATAATAAATGAAATGAGTTTCTACCTATTTAAAATACTGTCCTATTTACTATCACGGGGGACAATGACAGTAAATAGGGCAAACACAGCGCAAACCACTGTAAATAAGGGGATTGCGCTGTGTTTCTTAATTGTAAAGAGATGGATAAAACAGAGAAATAACATGGAAAAATGTTAGATATGAATGAAATAATGAAATTCTAACGTTTCTGTGTCTTTGTAAAATACTATTTTTTGAACAATACTTCTTAGAGCTTCTCCCTTCAGAACATAGGGAGCGTCGCTTTCTATAATATCTAAAACAGAACTGACCTTGGATAGGAATTGTTCTTTGTAATCAGCCGGATTCAGAGATACAGAAGCAAGGTTATCAATCAGTGCCTGTAGTTCCTGGCGTCTGGCATCTATCATTTCACGATTTCTTTTATACTCCTCCAAGGTATCTATACCATTCAGATAAGCATCTTTAATACGTTCCTCTTTGCGTACCAGTCCTTGGAGCTCATTTTGGTACATTTGGCGCTCGATATCAGTGTCGGTGTAGGAAGTTTGGACTAAGGTGTAAGAAATGTCCTCCTGAGCTTCTAACGCAAGATGCAATGATTCTAAAACAGCTTTGACCAATTTGCGCTCAGAGATATACTGCGATTCATTATGGATTCCACGTCGATATCCTAAGCATTGAAAACCAGCACCGGAAGGAGATTTGCTTCTTTTTTGCATGTAACCTTCCTTATGGGAGAGGGATTTGCCACAGACAGAGCATTTCACTATTCCGGACAGCCAGTGCTTGGTATGGGATACAGGGTGTGCATATTGTTCCCTGTTCTTCAATAGCAG
>JAZNHX010000003.1:0-2386 GCA_045577115.1 Faecalimonas sp.
CAGAGCGAATTATAATAATTATACGAAAGACATTCATGCCACAACGAAGTACTTAGAATTGTTCTTACGTAGTCTCTTATATGGTGAGAAAAATGTGTTGAAGAACAGATATATGCACATTAGATGGAATGATGTTGAACAAGACATTCAAAACGAAAAACAGGACATTGGAATACAAAAACAGGACATTGAAGGCGCAAAACAGGACATATACCTTCCGTCAGAACTTACTAATAAGACAAAACAGCATCTCCTGCTTTTGCACTGATAAAAAGTATACTGAACAAAAATGCGGAATCCGCAAAAATGTCGATTAGAAAGAAAAGTATAGAATACAGAAAGTCCTATGATTTTTGCAAAACAACTTGCAAAAGTCATAGGACTTTTGCTATAACTACGACAAAAGTCATAGGACTTTTGGAGGCGCTATGTATATGTCAACTTCGAATCTGAAGAAACGCTTTCAGCAGTTTTTGGATTATTGATTGAAACTTCGGACAAAACTGCAGAGGAAATAGAGAGTATTATCGGTGTGACAAAAAGAACAATTGAACGAGCATTTGTTAGCCTACAGAAAAAAAGGAAAATTTGGGCGTATGGGCTCTAAGTTATCGTAAGCTGAGAAGGATATCACATGATGTGAAAAAGCAGAGAAGAGACCAAATGAAAAACACAAATAAATCCCAATTACCATTGAATATTGGGAGAAAGGAGAATATAATTGGGAGTAGAGATTTTCTCCCAATGGCAGGGAATATCTCCCAAAATAATAGATAAAATGGGCGATAAACAGTCGCTTTGGAAGAAAGGAGAACTTATCATTGCGAAAATTTGATTATTCTTATCTTGCAGATAGAACCTGGGATAACGAGATAATGTCGTATATATCAAAGATTCACGAGTATAAAGGAAAACAGGAGCTTTTTCTGCGTCAGAAACCTGTGGAGCTTAATAGACTCATCGAAATCGCAAAAATACAGAGCACCGAGAGTTCTAATAGGATAGAAGGTATCGTAACTACTAATGCTAGATTGAAACAGCTTGTAGCAGATAAAACCACTCCTAAGAATAGGGATGAGGAAGAAATCATCGGCTATAGAAATGTGCTTAACCTTGTGCATGAAAACTATGATGTTTTGCCAGTGCGAAGTAATTATATTCTACAAATGCACCGAGATTTGCTTAAGTTCACAAACCTTTCTTACGGGGGACAGTATAAGACAACTCCAAATGAGATAGATATGGCATTGGAATCAGGAGAAAAGGTTGTTTTGTTCAAACCATTAGAGCCGTATGAAACACCACCTGCTATAGAGGCTATTTGTGACAAATATCAAGAAGCACTGGATAAAGAGCTTATTGACGAACTTATCTTAATTCCATGTTTCCTGCTTGATTTTTTGTGTATTCATCCATTTAATGATGGAAATGGACGTATGAGCAGACTATTAACATTGCTGTTGCTATATCGTTGCGGATATATAGTTGGGCAGTATATCAGTATTGAGAAAGCTATAGCTGATACAAAGGAAGCGTACTATGATGCCCTTCAAAAGGCAGACCAAGGGTGGCACGAGGGAACAAATGACCCTAAGCCATTTATTAAGTATATGTTGAGTATCATACTTTCATGCTACAAGGAATTTGAAGCAAGAGTAACTATTGCTCATGAGGCTGGAGCAAAGAGTACGTCATATGACATTGTGAAGGTTTATGTAAGTGAGCGTATAGGTAAGTTTTCAAAACAGGAAGTGCTTATGGGATGTCCAAGCCTGGGGAGCTCTTCTGTAGAATCAGCATTAAAAAAGCTTGTTGAAGATGGTACGCTAGTCAGACTTGGCGCAGGAAGAAAGACGCTATATGCAAGAGCTGATGCAGTAATTGATTGAGCTTTTTGTTAAGGGGAAAGTGTTTATGTCAAAAAATTTTCCAGAGTTTACAGATAAAATGGAATATCTATTTACGGATATTATAGGTTCACTAGGGCAGCTTCCTATAGAACAGCGAGGATATTTGTTTGGATATGAGGATGAGGAAGATATGGAGTGGATTATGGGGATGGCATGCTACATCACCATGGAATATATCAAATATGCTTTTGATTATGATGATCCAACTTATTCTCTTCGTCATTTCTTAAAGACAGATGCTGACGATGAAAGAATGCTTCAACAAAGGACTCTGGAATATGTTTTTAAATACAAAAAGAGAGAACTTCAGAATTGGGGAATAGAACTACCAGAGGATCACAAATTTGCCAATATTGACATGTCAGACATCGAGAAGAAATTGAAGGGCTACAGATTAACAGAAATGAATTTTTTTGAACAGCAGAACATTCATGATTTAGAGTTAATAAAGGCTATTGTTCAAAATCGAATTAGTT
>JAZNHX010000004.1:0-7644 GCA_045577115.1 Faecalimonas sp.
ATAGGTCTAAATACCTTCAATAACACATATATTGTTAAAGTTAGAGGAGTGGTATTTGTGAGACGACGCATTTCAGGATTTGTCATTGTTACAATATGTGTGATGATGGTTGGTTATATTGGAATCTGGGGAGGAAGAAAGGTTTTACATCAGTGGGCAACTGTGACCTTCTTTCCCGGTTTGAGCTATTTGAATGGTAATCAAAAGAGTGATGATTATGAACAGCGAATTGTGGAACAGCTATTTCCGCTTTATCACTATGTCAATGCAAACACACCAACGGTAACGAAAGTGGAGGACAGCCTTACTTACGAAATGTTACTTGCGGAACAGGCAAAGGATGAGGAGAAAATCAGTGAGGACCTGACAGAAACTCCAAAGGAGACGCCGCCTACTGCACAGGTGGCAAATGTTGATCTGTCGATTGAAAAGCTGCGCGATTTTAATTATCTGATTGGTAGGTTCTATACCGTGGACAGCACGACAACCATTGGAGCCAATCAACTCAATGTCGATGACCTGCTCGGACGTAATATGAAGATTAATCAGTCTTCCAATGGTCCGAAGGTGTTGATTTTTCATACGCATTCTCAGGAAGCATTCGCAGACTCTAAGGCAGGAGATACAAGCACGAGCATCGTTGGAATGGGAAAACATTTATCAGAGCAGTTGAATGCACTTGGAATTGAGACACTGCATCATGCTGGAGTGTATGACCTAATCAATGGAAAGTTGGACCGAAGTAAAGCGTATCAGCAGGCGGAAGTGGGTGTAAAGGAGATTCTAAATCAGTATCCTAGCATTGAAGTAATCATTGATTTGCATCGTGATGGTGTTCCGGAGAATACGCGACTTGTGACAGAGATTGAGGGAAAACAGGTTGCGAAGATTATGTATTTCAACGGTCTTTGCAGAACAAAGAGCAATGGGGATTTGACGTCAATGCCAAATCCATACATACAGGATAATCTGGCACTATCTTTGCAAATGCAATTGGAGTCTGAAAAGCAATTTTCAGGATTTACAAGACGCATTTATCTCAAAGGTTACCGTTATAACATGCATTTAATGCCTAAAACGCTTCTTATTGAGGCGGGAGCACAGACAAATACGGTAGAAGAAGTAAAAAATGCAATGGATTTACTTGCCAAGATACTATCGAAAGTGTTACTATAGAATGTATGAGAGTATGTGCTGAGGCACAAGATGTAGTAAAAAGAGAGGTTTTAAAGCGAATGGCAAAAAAGAATACATATGATGCGGACAGTATTGCGGTACTGGAAGGGTTGGAAGCCGTAAGAAAAAGACCGGGAATGTATATCGGAAGTGTTTCGACAAAGGGACTCAACCACCTTGTGTATGAGATCGTGGATAATGCAGTGGATGAGCATTTGGCCGGCTTCTGTAATCTGATTGAAGTCTATTTGGAAAAAGACGGTTCGGCTACAATTATAGATAATGGACGTGGTGTTCCGGTAGGAATGCACCAGAAGGGAATTCCGGCTGCACGTGTGGTATATACCACACTTCATGCAGGTGGTAAATTTGATGACTCTTCTTATAAGACAAGCGGTGGTCTTCATGGTGTGGGTTCTTCGGTTGTAAATGCGTTATCTACTTATATGGACGTCAAGATTAGTAGAGACGGTGGTATTCACCATGACCGATACGAAAGAGGTATTCCGGTTGTGAAGTTGGAGGGCGGACTTCTTCCAATTATCGGAAAAACAAAGAAGACAGGTACGGAGGTTAATTTCCTTCCGGACGATACGATTTTCGAAAAGACAAAATTCAAAGCAGAGGAGATTAAGAGTCGTCTGCATGAAACCGCATACCTTAATCCAACACTTACAATTATCTTCGAGGACAGACGTGGTGCGGAGGTTGAACGCGAGGAGTTCCACGAGGAAGATGGTATCTTAGGATTCATTCGTGATTTAAATCAGAAGGACGAAGTGATTCATGAACCGATTTATTTTAAGGGACAAGCAGAAGGCATCGAAGTCGAGGCGGTTGTTCAGTATGTCAATGAGTTCCATGAAAATGTACTCGGCTTCTGTAACAATATTTATAACGCGGAAGGCGGTACACACTTAACCGGATTCAAGACAACATTTACGACAGTCATGAATCAGTATGCGAGAGAGCTTGGTATCTTGAAGGAGAAGGATGCAAACTTTACCGGAGCAGATATCCGTAACGGTATGACTGCGATTGTGTCTATCAAACATCCGGATCCGAGATTCGAGGGTCAGACTAAGACGAAGCTCGATAACCCTGATGCTGCCAAGGCAACCAGCAAGGTAACTAACGATGAGATTATTCATTTCTTTGACCGTAATCTTGACACCCTCAAAAAAGTATTGAACTGTGCTGAAAAAGCGGCGAAGATTCGTAAGACAGAAGAGAAGGCAAAGACTAACCTTCTTACAAAACAGAAATATTCCTTTGACAGCAACGGCAAGCTTGCAAACTGCGAGAGCCGTGATGCGAGCAAATGTGAAATCTTCATCGTAGAGGGAGATTCTGCGGGTGGTTCAGCCAAGACGGCCCGTGACCGTATGTATCAGGCTATCTTACCAATCCGCGGTAAGATTTTGAATGTAGAGAAGGCAAGTATCGATAAAGTGCTTGCAAATGCCGAGATTAAGACGATGATTAACGCGTTCGGATGTGGTTTCTCCGAAGGCTATGGAAATGATTTTGATATTTCAAAACTTCGCTATGACAAGATTGTAATTATGACCGATGCCGATGTTGATGGTGCACATATTTCCACATTGTTACTCACATTGTTCTATCGTTTTATGCCTGAACTCATTTTCGAAGGTCATGTATATCTTGCTATGCCGCCACTATACAAGGCGATGCCAAAGAACGGGCAGGAAGAGTATCTGTACGACGATAAAGAACTGGAAAAATATCGTCAGCGTGTCAATGGTCCATTTACACTCCAGAGATATAAAGGTCTTGGAGAGATGGATGCTGACCAGTTATGGGAGACAACGCTTAATCCTGCAACTCGCGTGATGAAGCGCGTGGAGATTGAGGATGCGAGAATGGCATCTGCAGTGACCGAGCTTCTCATGGGTACCGAGGTTCCGCCGAGGCGAGCGTTCATTTACGAAAATGCAAATGAAGCAGAATTAGATGTATAGGAGGCTACAGAAGATGAAAGGACAATTGACTCTGCCAACAGAGCAGATTATTAGAACTGAATATTCCGATGTAATGAAGAAATCCTTCATCGATTATGCCATGAGTGTTATTATCGCCAGAGCATTGCCGGATGTGCGCGATGGTCTGAAGCCGGTACAGAGAAGAACGCTCTATGATATGCATGAACTCGGGATTCGTTATGACAAACCATATCGTAAATGTGCGCGTATTGTCGGTGATACGATGGGTAAATACCATCCACACGGCGATAGTTCGATTTACGAAGCGTTGGTTGTAATGGCGCAGGATTTTAAAAAGGGTATGGTTATGGTTGACGGGCATGGTAACTTTGGTTCCATTGAGGGTGATGGTGCCGCTGCTATGCGTTATACCGAGGCAAGACTTGCAAAACTTACACAGGAAGTCTTTCTCCAGGATTTGGATAAAAATGTTGTAGATTTCATGCCAAACTTCGATGAGACAGAAAAAGAACCACAGGTTCTTCCGGTTCGTATCCCGAACCTTCTCGTAAACGGCGCAGAAGGTATTGCGGTAGGTATGACAACCAGTATTCCGACTCACAACTTGGGTGAAGTGGTGGATGCGGTAAAAGCATATATGCAGAATAACGAGATTACAACTAAAGAACTTATGCAGTATGTGAAAGGACCTGACTTCCCGACAGGTGGTCTTGTTGTAAATGAGGACGAGCTTCTCGACATCTATGAGACGGGTATGGGTAAGATTAAGGTTCGCGGTAAAGTTGAAGTGGAAGATATGAAGGGTGGCAAGAAACGTCTTGTCATCACAGAGATTCCATACACTATGATTGGTGCAGGTATCGGTAAATTCTTAAACGATGTGGCTGCACTCGTAGAAGGTAAGAAGACCGGAGATATCGTGGACATTTCCAACCAGTCTTCCAAAGAAGGTATCCGTATTGTCATCGAACTTAAGAAAGATGCGGATGTGGAAAACTTAAAGAACATGCTCTACAAGAAGACTCGTCTTGAGGACACCTTTGGTGTAAATATGCTCGCAGTAGCAGACGGTAAACCGGAGACTTTGGGGCTTAAAGGCATTATCGAGCATCATGTGGATTTCCAATTCGAGCTTGCAACCAGAAAATATAAGACATTACTTGCAAAAGAGTTAGATAAAAAAGAAATTCAGGAAGGTCTCATCAAAGCATGTGATGTTATCGACCTGATTATCGAGATTCTTCGCGGAAGTAAGAGTGTCAAGGACGCGAAGGAATGTTTGATCCACGGAACAACAGATAATATTAAATTCAAGTCAAACATTTCCAAGAAAATGGCATCGATGCTTCGCTTTACAGAGAGACAGGCAACTGCAATACTTGAGATGCGTCTCTACAAGCTCATCGGTTTGGAGATTGAAGCACTTCAGGCAGAGCATGAGACGACACTTAAAAATATTGCAAAGTATGAAGATATTTTAAATAACTATGATTCTATGGCAAATGTCATTATCGAAGACTTAGAATCTATCCGTAAAGAATACGGAAGAGAACGTCGCACAGTAATCGAAAATGCAGAGGAAGTAGTCTTCGAAGAAAAGAAGATTGAGGAGCAGGAAGTGGTGCTTCTGATGGACCGCTTTGGTTATACAAGAACGGTGGAACCATCTGTATATGAGCGTAACAAAGATGCTGCTGATCTGGAAAGCAAGTATGTGGTATCTTGCCTCAACACCGGAAAGGTATGTATGTTTACGAATACCGGAAAGATGCATCAGGTGAAAGTTCTTGATATTCCATTTGGTAAGTTCCGCGATAAGGGAACTCCAATTGATAACATGAGTAACTTTAACAGCGCAGAGGAAGAGATTGTCTTTATCTGTGATGAGAATCAGTTCCGTATTGCGACTTTACTGTTCGCCACAAAACAAGGTGTGGTTAAGAAGGTGAGCGGCGAAGAATTTTTAGTTGGAAAACGAACTATTGCCGCAACGAAGCTAAATGACGGCGATGAACTTTTAAGTGTACAGATTATCAACGCAAAGCAGAGTGTTGTTATGCAGACACAGGGAGGATATTTCCTCAGATTCCACGGAAGCGAAATCTCAGAAATGAAGAAGACGGCTGCCGGTGTAAGAGGAATCAAGTTACAGAAAAATGATGTTGTAGAGAATGTTTACCTCTATGAAGAAGGTAAAGAAACAAAAGTTATGTATAAAGACAAAGAACTGACATTGAATCGATTGAAACAATCTAGCCGTGGTGGAAGTGGTAATAAGCAAAGAGGATAAAGTGTGAAAGGTGTTGTACGAATGTACAGCACCTTTTCTTTATACAATCTTAATGTTGAGAGACTCTTCTTTACACCTTCTTAAAATCTTAAATTGTATAATAAGCGTATAAAAGAAAGGGATAATGTAATGGGAGAACATATACATAGAAAGAAGCATTTGACTTCTTTTCAGTTTATTATATTGGGATTCATGGCAGTAATATTCATAGGCACCTTTTTGCTGATGTTACCTATAGCAACCAAAAGTGGACAAGTCACACCATTAAACGAAGCAATCTTTACATCGACATCAGCAGTTTGTGTAACAGGTCTTGTCGTACAGGATACAGCAACTTATTGGTCGCTGTTTGGACAGATTATTATTTTGCTTTTGATTCAAATTGGCGGAATGGGCGTTATCACGGTTGCGGCATCCTTTGCTTTGCTTTCAGGAAGAAAAATCACTTTAATGCAAAGAAGCACCATGCAGGAGGCAATAGCAGCGCCAAAAGTCGGTGGAATTGTCAGATTAACAGGTTTTGTAATAAAAATTACATTTATAATAGAATTTCTGGGTGCTCTTATCATGTTGCCTGTTTTTGTGAAGGAGTTTGGTCTTAGAGGTATATGGATGGCAATTTTTCATTCGATTTCCGCATTTTGCAATGCAGGTTTTGATATTATGGGAACGGAGCAGTCACCATTTGTATCGCTCGCTTCATATGTTGCGAATCCGGTTATAAGTATCACAATTGTTTTGCTAATAATCGTAGGAGGAATAGGTTTTCTCACTTGGGATGATATGCGAACCAACAAATATCATATCAAACAGTATCGAATGCAAAGTAAAGTTATTTTACTGACAACGTGTATATTGATAGTAATACCGACTATCTATTTGTATTTTGCAGAATTTCAGACGTTGCCTAAAAACCAACGATTACTTGCTTCTATATTTCAAGCAGTAACACCAAGGACAGCAGGTTTTAATACCACAGATTTAACATTGCTCAGTGGTGTAGGAAGAATGTTGCTTATTATACTGATGTTAATAGGTGGTTCTCCGGGATCAACAGCCGGAGGAATGAAGACAACTACAATTGCTGTGCTTTTTGCAAATGCAATGTCTGTGTTTCGTAGAAAAGAAGACGCACATTTTTTTGGACGTAGAATTGAACAGAATACAGTAAAAAATGCATCTACTATACTGATGATGTATCTGACGATGTTTTTAGCCGGTGCATTTATCATTAGTATCATAGAAAAGCTTCCAATTGGAATATGCTTATTTGAAACAGCGTCTGCAATTGGAACAGTAGGGTTAACACTTGGAATTACGACACAACTGGGAGTTGTATCGCAATTTGTGTTAATTGTATTGATGTTTTTTGGACGTGTAGGAGGGTTGACTTTGATATTTGCCGCATTGTCAGGTGGCGGTAGAAAATTATCAAAACTACCACAGGAAAAAGTAACCGTTGGATAAGGAGAAAATAGAGATGAAATCAGTTTTATTAATTGGTCTTGGAAGATTTGGAAAACACATTGTCCTGAATTTAAATCAGTTGGGACATGAGGTGATGGCGATTGACCACAGAGAAGATCGCGTAAATGATATACTTCCATTTGTCACGAATGCACAGATAGGGGACAGTACAAATGTTGATTTTTTGGATTCATTGGGAGTGCGTAATTTTGATGTCTGCATTGTTGCCATTGGAAATGACTTTCAAAGTTCGTTAGAAACAACATCAAATTTGAAGGAACTCGGAGCAAAAATGGTTGTATCAAGAGCAGCAAGAGATGTGCAGGCAAAGTTCTTACTGCGAAATGGAGCTGATGAGGTTGTATATCCGGAAAAACAGCTTGCGAAATGGACAGCTATTCGATATACCTCCAATCATATTCGCGATTACGTCGAACTTGATGATACACATGCGATTTTTGAGGTTACAATACCAAAAACATGGATAGGAAAGAGCATTGGTCAAATAGATATACGTAAAAAATATAATATCAATATTATGGCATTGAAGGAAAACGGGAAAATGAATGTTGCAATTTCTCCTGAAACAATTTTTACAGAGGATAAAACAATGCTTGTACTCGGAGAATATAAAGCGTTACAAAAATGTTTTCATATCTAAAGAGGGTGGTGGAAGAATGAAAGAGATTTTATTAATCGTTGTTTTAGTAACATTTTTTTATATGGGATATCTTCTTATGAAAAAAA
>JAZNHX010000005.1:0-6567 GCA_045577115.1 Faecalimonas sp.
AAATAATTCCCTTTATCGGATTTTATTATGTGATAACCAATTTCAAATGCTTCTGAGCAAATCAAATATTCATAATCAACAAAATTTGCTTTGTAGAATTTAGCATTGGCTATTGCTTCATTTCGTACTCTTTCCTTAAAACTAATAGTGCACATATAACCTCCTAAAAAAGAAAGAGGAATGACTTTCATCATCCCTCTAATGATTTTTAGTAGTTTTCTCTACACTCGAATGGGTTTAAGGTCTCCAGTCCGACCACTCGGTATGGTTTTCAGTCTCATACCCGACATTTATAATTATCTTCAATAATTATTCCCTTTATACAATCATAGTATGGTAAGACTTTGCTTTTGTCAATAATAAATTTTACACAACCGTATACAGTTAGGGATGTTAAAACCATATACTACCTGCTTCTCTCCATATGTTTTTCCATTTCAATTTTGTATTTCATAAGTCTGAGTAAATATTCCGGCATTTGACGATTACCCAGTTCCCAATCTGTCATCGTTCGATACGGGATACTAAAATATTCGCAAAATTTTTTTCTGTTCATTCCTGTTTCTTTTCTCAATTTAATCAATTGTTCTTTATTATTCATATTCCAACCTCTTACGCAATGCGTAAATTTATTATAATCAAGCTTCTATAATATGTCAATTAGTTTGTCACCCAATTTGACAACTTTTCCTATAATCCTTATAATATTTCTATGATTCGAAAAAGAAGGAGAACTTGGAACATGAAAATTGTATTTTTGGATGCCAAAAGTGTCGGCGAGGATATTGATTTGTCAAAATACAATGAATTAGGAGACTTCGTGACTTATGATTTTTCCACACAGGAACAAGTTTCGGAGCGCGTTGCCGATGCCGATGTGATTATCACAAATAAATGCACCATCAATGAGAGCAGTGTAGGAAACGCCAAGAACCTCAAGTTGGTATGCGTCACTGCAACAGGCACGAATAATCTGGATAAGCCATACTTAGAACAAAACGGAATTGCTTGGAGAAATGTTGCAGGATATTCCACAGAATCTGTTGCGCAACATACATTCGCCATGCTATTCTATTTGCTTGAAAAGTTAAGTTATTATGATGCTTATGTGAAAGAGGAAAAATATGCAAATGATACATCCTTCACACATTTTGCAGAACACTTTAACGAAATTAACGGAAAGACCTGGGGCATCATCGGTCTTGGAAATATCGGACGTCGTGTGGCTGATATTGCAAAAATGTTTGGAGCAAATGTCATCTATTATTCTACAACTGGTAAAAACACACAAGAAGGTTATAATAGAGTGGATTTTGACACACTTTTAAGCAAATCGGATATTATCTCCGTTCACGCACCGCTCACGTCGGAGACAGAACGCCTAATGGATGCAGAAGCATTTTCTAAAATGAAGTCCAGTGCAATCTTCATCAATGTAGGCCGTGGTGCTATTGTGGATGAACAGGCTTTGGCAGATGCCATTGACAATCATGTGATTGCCGCAGCAGGACTGGATGTCCTCACGGAAGAACCGATGAATCCAAACAGTCCGTTCCTCCATATTAAAGACAGCAATCGACTCCTCATTACACCTCACATTGCATGGGCAAGCGTGGAGGCAAGAACGAAACTTATGGATATCGTATATAATCAAATCAAAGAATTTATCATTATGTAAGTTCGCGTTGACAAAGTATGTGCCAACTTATGGTGCAGAACCAACAATATCATTCCGCAAATAAGAAAGCTCAAATGTTATGATCGATATCATGATCTTCACTAACATTTGAGCTTTTATGCTTTCCTAATATATTCTACCAATATCTTCTATACCATGGTGAACCATATACGGATACGATTCTTACAACATCTCCGGTCTGCGGTGCATGAACCATCATTCCATTTCCCACATAGATTCCAACGTGTCCGGAATAGCAAACCACATCTCCCGGCTGCCTATCCGCTTTGGAAACCGCCTTGCCACCACATCCAATAGCACCCGAGGTTCTAGCAATTGGAATTCCGGCGCCCTGGTGAGCTCTCATAACTAATCCGGAACAATCAATTCCACTCATACTTGTACCACCATATCTGTATGGCACACCTAGATATTTATAAGCAGCCTTAATAATATCCGAGCCACCTCCGGCTCCTACAGGAGGAACATAATTACTGGAATTATTCTTATTCCCACTTACACTTGCCGTCGCTCTTCGGATTCTGTCATTAATATCTTTTACAGCATCTTCGGCATCGTCAATCAGTTTGTTTAATGCCTTTTTCTCTTTCTCAAACTGAGCCTGCTTTTTTTCAAGTGTTGCCATATCCTTTTCTAAGGAATCCTTGAGTGCAACAATCTTTTCTTTGTTCTTTATATATTCCTCTAACTGTTTTCTATCATATTCATGAAGGGTCTGTACATTTTCCATCTCCTGAAGCATCTGTGCAATACTTCCTGATTCCAGCACCTTTGCGAGCATGCTGCCTGTCCCATTCTCATACATGACAACAATACGGTACTTCATTGTCTCATACTGCTCTTGTTCCAGCACTTCAGCTTCCTCCAGATCTTCTTCGGCCTCTATAATGGCTTCTCCGACTTTAATCAGCTGTTTCTCCGCATTGTCAATATTTTTCACAAGGCTCGTCATCTTGCTTTCCAATGACTTCAGTTTGTCTTCTGCCTTCTTTTTCTCATCTCGAAGCGTTGTCGCAGAAACCGTTGATGCGAACATCGAACCGATGAGCAGTGATATCATTAAAAGTTTTCCAAATCTCTTCATATGTCACCTGTTTCAAATTTATTTACATTTCATATTCCAAAAAAATTATATATCATTACCCTAGTCTTTGCAATATATTTTTAATACTTTTGTAACATCCATTTTTTGGAGCATGCGGAATACTGCCACCCCTGCTGCTCCACAAACAAGCATCACCGTAGTTGCCGCCATACCACTCTTCATGATTTGCGCGAACACTCCCCACTGCGTAAATATGATGGCTACTGTGTTCATGAACATATGTGACAATATCGGAGCAAGAATGGAATCATACTTTTCATATAAATATGCCAAAAGCACACCACAAAGTCCCGCATAAACAAACTGCACCAGATTGCCATGATAAACACCAAACACCACAGCCGAGATAGTCATCGCCCACGGAAATGAAATCCATCTGCGAAGCAACCGAAAACCAATTCCTCGAAAAATAACTTCCTCCATAATTGGAATCAGCAGTCCGCTTGTCAGGAGTTGTTGCCAAAATGGCGGGGAATACAGCATCACGCTGACCTCCTGATACCGTTCACTGTACTGCGGAAGGTTAATTCGAAGGAGCAAGATATTAAGCAAAACCGAAATGGACATACTGAGAATCGCCACAATTCCAACATGTCTTAACACATCTCTTTTCTGCATTGTTCCACTGCCTCCCTAATTACATCTGCATTGCCATTGACTAAACCTTGGACCATCTCCGGCTTACCGCCACCTCTGCCTTCAAATTTCTCATTCAGCATTTTTGCAAATGGACGCACATCCGCCATTTTACTACCAATCACATAGCGGTACTGATTATCCCCTGTCTCTGCAAATACAGCACCTATTTCGGTCCCTTTTGCAAGCAGCAGATTCACCAGTTCTCTCGGTGCTTCTCCGGATAAATCCGATTCAAACAATACAATCAGCGGCTCTTTTTCTGATAATTCCTTCACCTTATACTGTAAAAGGTTTTTTTGCATTTCTGCCAATTTTCCTTTCTGTATAGCAAGTTCCTCTTTTAATTTTGCGACCTCATCTACAATCTCATCTTCTTTTGCTGAAAGCATAACAGAGATGCTTTTCGTACTCTCCGATTTCTTTTCATAATCAGCAATTGCACGAAATCCACACAGCATGGACACGCGCACACCGCCCTTGTAATTCTGAACACCGATGAGTTTAATCACACCAATTTCACCAGTCTGATTGACATGAGGTGCACAGCAGGCACAAGTATCATATCCCGGAACAACGACAATACGAACCTGTCCCTCAATCTCAATTTTACTCCGATAACAAATCTCAGCAAGTTCTTCCTTGGATGGATACAGAAGCTGAATATCCAGATTTTTCACCACTGCCTCATTTGCTTTATGCTCAATCTCTCGAAGTTGATCTTTAGAAAGCACTCCGTTAAAGTCCATGGTCACAGCGTCTTTTCCCATGTGAAATCCCACATTGTCGTAACCGTAAATTGCATTCACAAGACCGGACACAATATGTTCTCCGGAATGATGTTGCATTTTCGAAAAACGTTCTTCCCAGTCAATTGTTCCTTCTACCTGTTTTCCTATCAAAAGTTCTTTCTCTACTTTGTGATAAATAACACCATCTCGCTCATGTGCATCCAACACCTTCACGCCATCAATCAAACCGGTATCTGCATATTGTCCGCCGCCTTCCGGAAAAAAGGCAGTTCTGTCAAGAACTGCCTCATAATAGTCTCCTACTTTTTCACAAGCTGTTACAACTGCAGAGAAGGTTATCATATGGCTATCTTCATAAAATAACTTTTCTGTCATTTTTTACATCCTTTCCGGTGCTTCAAATCCAAGCACATCGATGCATGCCTCTAACACGCGTTTTGTGATAGCAAGCAATGCAATAAATCCCGCTTTTCTCGTCTCATTTTCCTCTGAAAGAATCTTTGTCTCATGATAGAAACGATTAAACGCATTTGCCAAATCATAAATATAAGCACAAACCTTATGTGGTGCAAGTTCTTCGTAGGCATTTTCCATTACAAGATTAAATTTTGCAACCTCAAGCATTAACGCCTTCTCGCTTGCAGATTCTGAGTTTTGAATCTGACAATCTGTCACTTTGTTGCCTGTCTCTTCGTATTTATTTAAGATAGACTTAATACGTACAATCGTGTACAAAATATACGGTCCTGTATTTCCTTCAAAAGAAATAAAACGGTCTACGTCAAACACATAATCCTTTGCAGCCTGATTCGACAAATCGCCGTATTTGAGTGCAGCAAGCCCGACCTTTTTCGCAGTCTCCTTCGCCTCATTCTCCTCGATTGCATGATTCTCCACAATCTTCTCATACATCTTGCTATTGATGTCACCCACCAACTCAGAAAGACGCATCACTCCACCATCTCTTGTCTTAAACGGCTTGCCGTCTTTTCCATTCATGGTACCAAAACCAATGTGCTTTAATTCTGTCTCCGGACGAACGATACCCGTCTTCTTTGCGCAACGGAATACCTGCTCAAAATGCATCTCCTGACGCTTGTCTGTTACATAGATTACTTGATCTGGCTTGTACACCTTTTCACGTTCTACTAAAGTCGCAAGGTCTGTTGTCGCATAGAGGGCTGCACCGTCTGATTTTAAAATCATACATGGAGGAATCTCTTTTGTATCTGTCTCTTCTTTGACATCTACGACAAGAGCGCCCTGATCCTCATGTGCATAACCTTCTTTCTTAAGGTACTCAACCATATCTGCGATATAAGGCTTCGCATCAGCCTCACCCTTCCACAAGTCAAACTCTACATTCAAATTACTATAGTTCTGCTTAAGGTCCGGAAGCGAAACATCCATAATATGTCTCCAAAGTGCTGTATAACCTCTGTGCCCATTTTGCAACTGGTAAGTCGCCTGAAGTGCAGCTTCTTTAAACTCTTCATTTTCTTTCGCATACGCACTTGCAGTCGGATAGATTTCACCTAATTCTTCTATCGTAAATGGTGACTCTGTCGGATATTCTCCCTCAAAGTTTTCATCAAAATAAGGAAGTTCCGGCTGTCTTCTTTTAAGTTCCATCATCACAAGTCCCATCTGAGAGCCCCAGTCACCAAGATGCACATCTCCGATTACCTCATGTCCCACATATCTTCCGATACGCTTTACACTCTCGCCAATAATGGCCGGTCTCAAATGACCAACGTGAAGAGCCTTTGCTACATTCGCTCCGCCGTAGTCCACCATGATAGTTTTCTTATGCTCCGGCTCTCCGACACCAAGCTTGTCCTCTGTATTCATTTTCTTCAAATAGGAAGCAACAAATTCCGCATCCAATGTGATGTTGATAAATCCCGGATTTACCGCCTCAACCTTCTCAATGCACATGCTGCCTTCTAATGCTGCAACCACGTCATTTGCAATCATAATCGGTGCCTTACGGTACACCTTCACTGCTGCCATTGCACCATTGCACTGATACTCGCAAAGGTCCGGTCTGTTCGAAAGTGTCACTTTCGCATACTGTTTATCATATCCGGCTTTCTCAAATGCAGCCGCTACTTCATATGTCAATATCTCAACTAACTTTTTCATATTTCCTCCCGGTTGTCTCTCATTTCTACTATTTTAACACAACGTCTCGCCCGCAACAACTCTGTTTTAAAAAACTGTCTGAATCAGCATGTAGGGTTACAATTGATGTGACACCTAATACTATACAAAAACGGTTGAGTCCTTTAAAATGTTAATCGCCAAACCAACATTGTACAAAAAGGAGCATCAACCGTTATGAATACTATAACATACTCACAACGATATTTGCC
>JAZNHX010000006.1:0-42402 GCA_045577115.1 Faecalimonas sp.
CGCGTATCACAGGCAACGCGTATACATACAAGTCCTAGAGCCAAGAAACAGGACGGGTTTTGTTCCGTCCTGCTTAAACCTATCTGTCATCAATTTTCGAGTATTCTTTGTAAGGGCATAACGGCATATATGCCGGACGGATAATCTTATCCACATTCTTAAGCTCTTCTAAGCGGTGCGCGCTCCATCCTACGATACGAGCCGCCGCAAAAAGTGGTGTGTAAAGTTCCTTCGGAATACCGAGCATACCATACACAAGTCCACTGTAAAAGTCGACGTTGGCATTAACACCTTTGTACATCTTTCTTCTCTGCGCGATAATCTCCGGTGCCATATGCTCTACCATCTCGTAAAGCGCATACTCGTCTTGACGTCCTTTTTCCATGGCAAGTTGTTTTACAAATCCTTTGAAAACTTCTGCTCTTGGGTCAGAAATAGAATAAATCGCATGACCCATTCCATAAATCAAACCTTTCTGATCAAAAGCTTTCTTATCCAATATATCTTCCAGATACTGACGAACCTCGGCCTCATTCTTCCAATCCTTCACATGCTCTTTCATATCCTCGAACATCTGGGAAACCTTGATGTTCGCTCCACCGTGCTTTGGTCCTTTTAAGGATGCCATCGCAGCGGCGATTGTCGAATATGTATCCGTACCGGAAGATGTAACAACGTGAGTCGTAAATGTCGAGTTGTTACCACCGCCATGGTCCATATGAAGCACGAGCGCCATGTCAAGAATCTTTGCTTCCAACGGTGTGTACTGCTTGTCTTCACGTAGCATCATCAGAATATTCTCCGCCATCGATTTGTTCTTATCCGGTGCGTAGATAAATAAGTCTTCACCTTTTCTATAGTTGTATGCATGATATCCATATACCATCAGCATTGGAAATTCACTGATTAAGTTCAAGCATTGACGAAGTACATTCGGCAGAGATGTGTCATCGGCCTTCTCATCATATGCATAAAGTGTTAGGATGGAACGCGACAAACTGTTCATCATATCCGGGCTCGGTGCCTTCATAATAACATCGCGCACGAAATACTTCGGAAGTGTTCTCCTCTCTGCCAACATATCAGAGAATCTCTGAAGTTCTTCTTTTGTCGGAAGGTCTCCAAACAGCAAAAGATACGCAATCTCTTCAAATCCAAAATGTCCGTCATCCAAAAATCCTTTTACAAGGTCCTTAATATTATACCCTCTGTAATACAGATTTCCCGGGATTGGAATTCTGACACCATCCTCGTCTCTTGACGCACAAACGTCCGAAATATTTGTAAGCCCTGCAAGAACACCTCGTCCATCAAGGTCACGAAGTCCTCTCTTTACGCTGTGCTGTATATACAGTTCTTTATCAATCGCATTGCTTCTTTCACTCTTCTCGGAGAGATATAAAATCTCAGGAGTAATCTCAAATAATGTCTCGTCTAATGTTGCATTTCTCATAGTTTTGCTCCTTTCTCCCATATACTCTTATAAATGTGTTTACATTATACTAGAATTGCCAGATAAATACAATGAAAAGAATGTGAAGAATTCTTAAAGAAATCTTACGCTCTTTGCACATGCTTTATCATGCCTAATACACGTGGACACGCATTGACCGGAATAATCTCAACCTCAGGATGATGCTCTTTAAAAACACGAAATACTTCATCTGCAAATCCCTGTCCCATAAAGTCTATTTCTGAAAAGTCAAATTCCGCTTGGGAAAATTCCTCTAATCTCCACAAAATCTTTCTGGCCTGAGAACGTGCCATCGGCTGCCCCCCTGTGCACACCTCTTTTATTGGTATTCTTGTCTTTACAAACCCTTCTTCTATCGGCGCAAACATATCAAACACCTCCCCTAGTTTTCGCTTTGTCTGATTATCGAGTTTCATCATGACTGCTGTTCCAATATGTTTTAATCTTGTATAATATGCAATTAAATGATCTTGCACAAACTTCGTTTTCTCCGATACCCCATGCACATATATTGCATTATCAGCCCAAATTGCAAATTCATCCATTGTCTTGGAAGTAAAGAAAATGCCTTCTCCCGAATGATTCTCCGAAGCAGTTGTCAACTTGCCCTTATATAATTCCACCAAGGCATCTTGGTATGTTACTTTCTTGCCTAACTGCCCTATTAGATAATTCTGCACATTTTTAAAAATACCAATTCCATCATCTGTAATGGTAATTTCTGTGTACAGAGCATCCTTTACAACACGACAATAAATATGCTCACATTCAGAGTGTTCAATTGCATTGTTCATCATCTCCATAAACGCATAACTCCAAATATGCTTCGCTTCCTCAGACACATCCTCCAGTAATGGTGAAATATCTTCAAAATAAATACTATCTTCATCCAAAGTATCTTTCATAGAATATTGAAAACTGTATTCTTCTTTTTTTAATTGATATCCGCAATCTGCTTTGTCATCTTCTATAATAATCTGTTTTTCTAAACATTCTTGTATATAACGTTTTACCGTTGTTGCAGAAATCTGAAAATTGTAGGTTGTCTTTTGAATATATTCAACATCATCCAACCGAATCTTCTCCAACATATATCGCTTGATGCTTTCTCTTTTTCCTTCTTGGAACGACATAGTTACTCCCCCTCTTTGATAAAACTTTAATTTCTCATTTTTAAACTTTAATTATCCTTATAATAACTATATCATATCATTTTGAAACTTTCAAGCATCGAGTTTTTATGTCTCGTATGCATGGTTTTAAAGTATTTTTATAAAAGGCAGGGTTCCTTGATGATAGGAACCCCGCCCGTCTAGCTTCAACTGTATGTTTACACTATATTCTTATTTTTTGCGCGCTTTTGCAATAGATACTACAATGTATCCTGCTGATAATACAAGCATTGTCATTGCTGCAAATATTGATGTTGCATCACCTGTCTCGATCACTACCGGTTTTTCATAAGCATTGTTGAATGTAAAGCTTTCTGCTTTATGTTCACTTGTTACTTTTAGCGAACCTTCCAGGTCATCTTCCACAACTACCGTAACTGTGTAAACCTTTTCATCATATTTTACATATTCAGCATTGCCTTTTTCTTCATATAACTTATAGGTATATGTACCGGCCTCAGTATACGTGATTTTTTCAAAGGTAACTGTACCATCTGCTGTATTTACTGCATAAATCTTATTGCCGTCTTTATCTTCTAGTACGAATTTGAACTCACCAGCTTTCATATCGCGTCCGGTCAATTTCTTGATTGCATTAATCTGAGCAGTAGTAGGTGCGGCTTTGTATACGTTTGTAAATACCAGATTGTTGATGCCTTCTGCTTTCGCTTCCAGTTTTCCTTCCAGATTATCTGTTACAGTTACAGTAATCTTATGTACTTTTTCATCATAAGTCACTCCCGGTACAGAGCCTTTTACTTCAGAAATCTCATACTCATAAGTTCCTGCTTTATCGTATATGATTTCAGCAAAGGTTACTTCTCCGGAATCTGTATTTGTTGACGTATCTGCCACTTTACCTTCTGCATCCATCGGCATTGGAGCATTTGCTGTGACAGCCTTAATTGCAAATGTAAATTCATCTTTATTAAGGTCACGGCCGTTTAATCTCTTAGTCAACCCGAGGATTAATCCAACTGAATCCGCCTTGTAAGAGTTATTGAATTCAAGTGCTGCTTCACCATTATCTTTATAATAAGTAACCACTGCATCCAACTGTCCATCATAACCTTCGTCTGTTACAACAACTTTTGCCACGTAATTTGTTGTATCATATGTCACGCCACCTTTACCCATAGCTTTCTCCGTAATGTTATACAGATATTCTCCTGTCTTGGTAAACGTAATTGCTTCAAACGCAAATGCACTTTCTGCACCTTCGCCCGCATTTTCTGCAGTTGCAACGCCATTTGCTACACTTGTAGGCATTGGAGCTCCGGTTGTAATTGCTGAAAGTTCAAACTTAAATTCTTTCGCTTTCATATCACGACCGGTTAATGTCTTTTTGCCTTGAAGTGCTGTTCTGCCCTCTAAAACAACTTTGTTTGGAACATAACCGTTTGTAAATGTTACTAATGGGTTGTTATTTGAATCTACAACACCATTTACTGTCGCTTTTAATGCACCCTCTGTCGTATCATTAACAACCGTTACGGTTACTTTACGAACAGTATCAACATAAATCTTACCATTTAATGTCCATGTACCATTACCTGTATTTACAGCACCTTGTGGAATCACTTCACGAACTTCGTACTCATATGTGCCTTCGGCTGTATAAGTAATCACTTCGAATTGGAATAATCCTGTCTGTGCGTTCTTCACTGTAGCCACTCCGTCTACTGCATTTACTGGCATTGGAGCGCCTGCAGTAACTGCCTTGAGTTCAAATGTAAACTCGTCAGCCTCTAATTCTTTATGTTCACTGTCTAATGTCTTGTGTCCATGAATGACTGCTGTCGCTTCGTCTGCGTCATATGCATTATCAAACTCAATGTTTTCTACTTCTTTTGTTGTTCCATTTTCTGTCTTTGTAATGCTTACAACCGCACTTAACTTTGCTACAGATTCATCATCTGTTACATTTACTGTAATTGTATAGACTGAATCGTCATATGTAATACCTGCACGATTTCCATCAACCTCATGAACAGTGTATACATAGGTTCCTGCCACTTTATATTCTACATTTTCAAACAGAACTACGATGCCATGCTGATCATTAGAAACAAATTTTCTGCCAATCGGATCATCCTGTGGATTACTTGCTGATGGTTCAATCTCAAATCGGAAATCATTACCATTCAGAGCCCAAGTCACTCCCGGTGCTGTTGATACTTCCTTTAATGCGGAAATATCTGTCACGCCAACCGGTTCTGTTGAATATGTGTTTACAAATTCAAACTCTGTTCCGCTTGTTCCTTTCTTATAAGATGTCTCTTGTGTCAGTTTACCCGTTGACGCATCATAGGTCACTTCAACAGTTGCTTCTACTGCCACTTCATCATAAGTCACACCTGCAAGATGTCCTTTGATTTCAGAGATTGTATACTTATAAGTTCCCGGTTCTGCATATGTCATGGTTGCGAACGTCACAATACCATTTTCATCATTTGCGATAGTTCTTGTTGCCGGTAATGGTGTGCTTGCTTCAGAGCCTGCTGCCACTTCAATGTGGAATCTAAACTCGCCGGCTTTTAATACACGACCATTTAACACTTTTTCACCGGTTAAAGTCGCTGTCACAGGATCCGGTGTATAAACGTTTTCAAACACATTACTTCCTGCGAAAGAAGGCGTTGCCACCAAATGTCCCACGTTATCATCTGTCACAACCACTGTCACAATACGATCATGTGAATCATATGTTACGTTGTCAATGTTCCCTCTTGTCTCTTCAATTCGGAATTGATAAGTTCCTGTTTTCTTAAATACAATATCACCAAATGCTTTTGTATAAGCACCGCTCTCTAGGTCTGCCTTTGTAATCGTAATGCCATCCGCATTGTTTGGAAGCACAACTTCACCATTTTCGACTGCCTTGCTTGTAGAAATTGAGTTATCTCCTCGTACTAGATCACCCGTCTCTGCTTTCAACGTAAATTCGAACGAATCATTATCGAACCAATTACGTCCTGTAAAAACTTTCTCAACCTTTAAGTTTGTCTCACCTTCCAAGGTAACGTCTTCTAAAAGATACTTGTTTGTAAACTTAAGTGCTTCACTGTTTGCTGCTAACGCTACCACAAGACGTCCCTCTCCGTCATCCTTCACTTCTACAATAACCGTACGGTCTTTGTCTGCGTCATGCTGAATATAAGGTTTCGTACTTGCAGCTTCTGTAATGGTAAAAGTATAGATTCCTGCTTCATGGAATGTAATTGCTCCAAAGTGTGCGTGCGCTTTATTTGCGTTAGACACCTCTAAGGTTGTTGAGCCTAATTCCACAACACCATCTGTCACAGCCTTTTCCGTTGATTCATTTCCAGGCACTAATGTAAAGGTAAACACATCCGTATCTAACCATGTGTTATCTTCACGACCTGTGAATTCCTTTTCAATTATCAGATTGTCATGTCCTGATAAAATGGTCGACGACGTATCATATTCGTTATTAAACGTAACCGTATTATTTGTGATAACGGTCGCATCCTTATTGTTTTCAATTTCAGTTACGACGGTAATTGTTCCATCTCCATTATCTGTTGCCGTTACCACCACCTCATATCTTGTGGTATCGTAATTCACACCCGGAATACTTCCTGTCACTTCGCGTACTACAAACTTATAGGTTCCCGCTTTACGAATCACGATTTCCGGCGAAATAACACTTCGATTATTTTTTGTCAGTGTTATCTTTTGAATGCCGTCAGAATCAGACGGAAATACCACTTCACCTGCATCTACCGCTGTCTGTGTTGTCGGATCCAGAATAACCACTTCCGCCTGGAAGGTGTCAGAATCTAACCACTCATCATTTTCACGGCCTGTAAAATTCTTCTCAATGGTTAATTGAAGCTCACCTTCGGATTCATATGTGTTGGTAAACTGCTGTCCGCCATGTAGATTTTGGAGGTTTGCTACTAAGCTTCCAAGTCCATTATCTGTTACTCTAAATTCTGCTACTATTTTCTCTTCCGTATAAGTTACGCCTTTTACTTTAGCATTATCCGTCGGTATCACTTCTTCAAAGGTAAGTGTATAAAGACCTGGTTTATGGAATGTAACATTACCAAAATCGATACTTCCATCAGCCTTATTGGAAACCGTTCCTAAAATACCATTTGCAGCATTTTCAACTTGATTATTCAAAGTGATATAGTCTGCAAGTTCCAGTCCTGTTTCTGGGATTTGCTTTGGATTTTCATCCAGCGTAGTAGCTTTCACACTCATAGCGAACTGGAACTCATTATCTTTTAAGCCTTCATGTCTATATCCTGAAAGCACTTTCTCCAATGTAGGCACTGTACGAGTTACAGATTCTGTAGCATATTTATTCTCAAATACCACTGCATCATTGTCATTAGATACTATCACTTCTTCCCAGACAGCATTATTAGCTACAACTGCATTGCTTTGTGCATCTCTAGTTGCTTCTGTTTTATAGAAATTCTTTGATGTTACTTCAAATGTTCCATCCCAATTATCAGTAACCTCTACAATAAATTTGTAAACTGTCGAATCATATTTCACACCATTTAACTTATTGTCTACCGCGCTTGTTGGAATGTATTCATAGAACCAATATTCATAAGTTCCTGCCGCCGCAAAGTTTACATCTGTAAGTAACTGAATCTTTCCATCTGTTGTTGCAGATACAATGCTTGCTCTTCCTGCCGGTGCATTTCCCTGCGGTACAATCGCAAACCAGAATTCACCTGCTAATATGTCTCGTCCTGTCAGACTCTTTGTTCCTGTCAGGCTAATTGGATTGCCTGTAAATGTCGATGCATATGTGTTCGCAAATGTTGCATTTTCTACTCTTCCGTTGCTATAGGTAATGCTATCTACAACAAGTGCTCCGTTATTATCTCTAATAACTACTGTGACTACTTCTGTATGTGCATCATAGGTAATACCCTTGATTGTCTGACCTGCATTCACTTCACTTACGTTAAATACATAAGTACCCGGTTTTGTGAATTGCAAATCGTCTGCAATCGTAAATGTATTTGTCGTATTAATTACAGAATCCGGTATATCAACTGTAGATGCATTTGCAAGAACTGCCTTTGTCACATCATCTGCCGCTTCAATCTTCACTTGGAAATCGTCCGCGTTTGCCGGAGTAATTCCTGTTAACGTCTTGCTTCCAACAATATCAGTTGTTACAGGTGCTGGTTCATATTTGTTCGAAAATTCCACACGACTGTAAGTTCCACTTGCATTGTCTTTTTCATAACTTACTTCCAATTGAACTGCATCTGTTGTACTGTCAATCTTTGCAATAACTGTTACTGTATAAGTCGAACCATCGTATGTAACACCCGGTTTATTTGTATTCACTTCCGAAAATTCGTATGTATATACTGTTCCGGCTGTGGTCGCATGGATATGCTCAAATATAATCTGTGGATAAGCAATCTCTGTACCGATATTATTAACTTTTTCGTAATAACGGTTAGCACCTGTTCCCTCAGTTCCTGCCGGCATCGGCGCATTTGCTGCATTTGCACCGATTGGTCTGATTCTAAACTGGAACATACGAGCTGTCATCGGATTTTGTCCGGTTGTATCTTCATAATGCTTTGTTCCTACTGGTGTCCATGCGGTGCTCTCTGCATCATAATCATTTACAAAGGCTGCTATCTCGCTACCTTCTGCCAGTATAGAACCTCCATTTTCTTCTGGACGACCCGCATTATCGTTCGTGCGAATCATGGTTGTAACTACTTCCAACTGACCTGTGCCATTGTCTGTTACAACAACTTCGATTCTGTAAATCGCACCCGAGTAAGACATACCCGGAAGATACTCTGCTGCCGATGTTGGCATCTTTTCTGCAATCGTATAAACATATGTTCCAGGTTTACTATATTCGATATCTCCAAATGCTTTTTCAATTGGTGTATTTGCTTGATAATCATCATTCGCACCTTCTTGAATGGTAATCTCCATCACTCCATTTGTGCTTCCACTCGGCATTGGCGCGTCCTGACTTACACTTTCTAAAATAAATGTAAAGGCATCACCATTCCAATGTCTTCCTGCCAAAGTTTTAGAAACTTGGAATCCGTCACTTGCACCCACTATAACCGGGATAGAGGCATATGTATTTGTAAATATTGCTTCTTTTGTTTCTCCAGCCTCAATAGTTCCTGTAGAACCCGAAACAGTCGTTGAGAATCCATTTTCATTCGCTTCAGTCTCAATTACTTCATAGGTGACATCTCGAGGAATGTTACGGATAATTGCTGTTTCTCCACCAGCCAATTTGAGTTTTCCGCCATCTGCGATTGTGCCTGCTCTGTTTTCTAAAACAGCTCCGCTTGCATCCAACACATCATACGCGAACACTCCGTCCAATGTGTTGTTTCCATTGAAGTTCACTGTAAATTCAAATTCCGTTGTAGCCGGATTCAATCCGTCCGGAATCACTACATTCTTTGTAATCTTAAGATGTCCGCCTGCCGCTGTAGAAAGCACACCGTTATTACCAAGGTAGATTACGAATTTACCCGCATACGGATCCGTGCTGCCAGAAGCGTATTCAAATGTTGGTGCATAGAAATCTTCCGCTGTCTTTGTGTTGTTATCAATCTTCTCGCCTTCGAATTCCATGATACGGTTGAGACGCGGTGATCCTTTTGCACGATAAAGATAACCATCTTTTTCAATAATATCTGTCTTCAAAAGCTGTGCACCGGTACGCGCAGTGTGCTCTTCTTCAACAGAAGTACCATGGTAATATGTATTTTTATAATAATAGGTTGTTCCTTCCTGAATTCCTTCTCTTGCGGTTAATTGTGTTTCACCTGCCGCATCCTTGTAAATCGGCATGTCTTCTATAATATAATAGAAAGGATTCGTATGTGAAGGTTCAAATTCTACAGTTGTATTTCCAACCTTTTTAGGAATCTCCTGCCCTTCATCCAAAACAATCACTTCATTCTCTCCGGTAAACAGATTGCTATAGAAATTAACTGTTCCGTCTGTGTTGGAATTTGCCAGTACGTATTCTTCCGACACACCGCCTTCTCCAACCTTTACGACACCATTTTCGATGATGCCGCTCTTTAATCCTACCGTATAGAATACACGTACCGGATATGCACCATTATTGGTGTGTGTTTTTACTGTTCCGTCTTCGTTTAATTCTACCGTATTAACACGAACCGGAATAACGGATGCCGGAATTTTGATGGTAATCGTTTCCATTCCATCTGCATCCTCTGTCACAGTAATCAGAATATCATCTATATTCTGGTCGCCATAGATTGGGCTATGAACCTCCGCCGCAAATTTATATGTGGTTTCTGTTCCACTGACTGTTGTAACCGTTTTGGTGCTATTATCTTTTGTAAAGACTGTTCCCGCATAACTGATAGCCTTTACATCTTTTACTTCCATGTATGCACCCAACGGGTCTGTATATGTAATATAACCATCTGCATCAATTGCATTTGGGTTCTTGACTTCCGTAGGAATCTGCGGTGCGCTGATTGAAATGTTAGAAACGATTGCTTCGAATGTTTCTACTACTTCCTGTGCATTGTCTGCGCTATAATAAGCATCGTTATATATAATGCTGTCAATATCATATCCTGTGTTAGGATGGTTAAAGGTGTAATTGCCATTTTCCCCTCTCAGACTAGGAGTCCCTGTGTTATTTTGGCCAATATATGTATTCCATGCATTACGGATTGTTCTTGCAGTATCATTATTGCCATTCAGATAGTTAAGAGGATCTATGGTAATTCTTGCAATCTGCCCGTTAGTGCCGGTAATCGAATCAATACCCATTCCAATACTGTAAACTTTTACCGGGCTTGCCCCTGCCCCGGCATAATTCCTGTCTATGGCATCCTTCATATAGGAAGCTGTCATAATTGCCTGCATACCATAAAGAGGTCTTTCCGTATCATAATCATAATCTTTTGTATCTCCGGACAAATCCCACCAACTTTGATAATCCGAGCCAATTGTCGGTGCTCCGTCTGATAAAATAACAACAGAAGGCGTTCTTGGTATCGTCTGTCCGTCAACAACAACTGATGTCTCCGTCTCTGTAGCCAGCATGTTCATTCCATCAAAAATACCTCTCTGGATATTGGTTCCGGAAGAAGTAGTTGTTGTTTTATTGATACGTCCTGTTGTATCACCTACCGCACGTGTATAGATGCTGGTCTGACCCGAATTAGTAGAAAAGAAGTTCTGATTGTTCAATTTTGTATAGTGATCCAGTTGCAGCAATACCTGTGCTTCACCACTAAATGCAACTACACCGATTCTTGTGTTTTCATTTCCTTCCAAGAGAGTCTCAACAGCGTCATTTAATGCGGCAATGGTGCGTGCCATACGAGTTTGATCCCCCATGCTGTTCTGTCTCATGGAGCCTGACATATCAATTACGAACACTACATCAACCGGTGCCTGTGTCTGTCCGGAAACAGACTGCGTGGTTCCAAGTGCAGAAAATGCAACTAAGAAATCAGAATCGTCATCTTTACTCACTGTCGCTGTTTTCTGTGCCTGCCCCGGCTCCGTATACAAATCAAATGTCACGCTGTCAGAATATACGGATTTGTCTGTCCAAATACGACCTGAATATTCTGTCGAAGCGTTATCACCAAGCGATTCTGTGAACTTTGTCTCCGTACCATAATCAGACACTTTTTCTGCAGCAAGTACTCTTGCCGTGTCATTTGGTGCCAGACCAATTATCAATGCCACTACCATGATTGCGGCAACTATCGCTGCGCCAATCTTGCTAATTCTTTTTTTATTCTTTACTATTCTTTTGAAGTTTTTCATATCGCCATTTCCTCCCTCCGCTGACATCTCTTCACTGCCAGGCTGACTGTTTTTTCGTCGATTGGTTTTACTGCGAAGTACGCAACCCCCAATCGGTAAGATTGCGCCACAAAGTTTTTATCATTTGAGAACCAGACAATCGGTGTGTCGGGATGTACATTTTGTACTGCAATGACACCCTCCATACCTGCGGCATTGTCTGCCATTACAAATACGATGTCGTGTTCATGACTCCTTAATTTTTTTAGATATGTGTCATAATCTTCTGCGTGTGAATATCGGACCATCCGAAATGCCATACACGCTTCTGATTTTAAATGTTGTATGAGAAGTTCCTTCTCTCTCGCGTTTCCATAGATCAAAACATCCATATCCACACCTCCTCGTTTTCTGATTCTATTATTACACTACAAATTTCTCCTTTACAATAGATGTGACTCGAACGGCAAATTTACGACTCAAGCGGTCGAAAACTTGCCATTATTTTTTTATAGGAGTATAATAAAACATATGATATTTATCTGTTGGAGATGATTAGTATGAGAGTCGCTCTTGTCGATGACACACCGGAAGAACTTCAGATTCTTTTGGATATAGTAAAAAATGAATTGCCGGAGACAACAGTCTTCACTTTCCCTAGCGGCGAAAGCTTTTTAAGCGATTGGAAAAATAATTCCTATGACTTGATTTTACTTGATATATATATGGATAAACTGCACGGAATAGATGTTGCTAGAAAGGTGCGGGAAACCGACGATGATGTGCGCATTGTTTTCTGCACGACAAGTAACGAGTTTGCCAGTGAAAGCTATGAAGTCGGAGCAAATTATTATCTGCAAAAACCCGTTTCGACTTCCAGTTTCCAGAGAATGCTGAAAGTCATTCGTCTTGCAGATTATGAATTAAATCAATTTATCACTTTGCCGGACGGACAGAAAATCGTGCTTCGCAATATTACATACACGGAATACTATAATCATACGATTATTATTCATTCTAAGAAACGTGCCGATTTGCAGACGCGTATGTCGCAGATGGAGTGGGAAGCCTTGCTGTCTGAACACAAATTTTTATATGGTTGTTCTAAAGGAATCGTGGTTAATTTTCATGAAGTTGTTAAAAACGAAGATGGTATGTTTTTGTTGCATGACGGAAGTTATGTTCCGATTAGCAGACGTAAGGCCAAAGATACTTTAGAGGCCTATGCCCAGTTTCGTTTTGAGAAAATGCGAAAGGAGGGCAAATAATGTTTTCATTTGGACGTACATTAGAGATTCTATTATTTGCACTTTGTAATTTTGGACCATATGTATTCCTTTCCTACTATATCTTTAAGAAACACTTTCGTTTTTCTAAGTTCATTGTTGGATCAGTATGCGTGTTTATGTTTTTGATACAGTTTGCAACAAGATACTGGTCTGCATTACATGGAATTAACACTAGCATTGCCATGAGTATTTTTAGACTTGTGATTTTTATTATTGGATATGCAATCTTATTCGACCAGCGATTTGGGAAAATTCTTTTCATAGAACTGATTTTTGCAAACCTCGGTAACTTTATTTTGATTGCCGCTGTTTGCCTTGAAAGAAATCTTTTTCCTCGTATTGACCATCATCTTTACTGTTGGCATACATCCGTTGTTATGATACTACTTCATCTCATAATTACATTGCCTTGGGCATTGGAGGTTAGAAAATATTTCATTCCTATGCTTGACAATCAATGGGTAAAAAGAGAATGGAATTATTACTGGCTTGTCCCGGTTGTTTTCTATATTATTTGGCAATATCAGATTAACGGCGGTACTGAGACAGGGCTTGAGAATATTCAGAATCCATATAATGTCATTTTTCTTTTTATTATTAACTTTGGTTCTCTTCTCATTTACTACATTATGCTTATGATGGATGGACAGTTAGCAAAGAATCTGGAGTTAGAAAAACAGAATCATTATAAAGATCTTGAAAAGATAGAATATCAGGCCCTTCAAGAGCGCATGGAAGAAACCCGCCGTATGCGACATGACATGAGACATCACATCCATATGGTTAACTACTATCTCGAAGAGAAAGAATATGATAAACTGCAAGAATATGTCAATACATATCGAGACAGCATTCCGGACGGTGAGAAGATTCGTTTTTGCGAACACCGCTTAATCAATAATATCGTATTCTATTTTGCCTCCCAGGCTCGTGAGCATGAAATTGATTTTGATGCAAAACTCTCTATCACAGAAGACATGGCAATGAACGAACACGAAATTTCTGTATTACTTGGCAACCTCTTGGAAAACGCAATTGACGCGTGCTCAGAACAAAAAACTTCTGAACGTCGAATTGTTATAAAAGGAAAAGGGGATGCGCATTCTCTCATTTTTACAATCGATAACACCTGTGAAAATGAAATCAAGAAAAATAAAAAAGGCGAGTTCCTTACGACGAAACCGAACGGAAACGGTATTGGCGTGAACTCTGCCAAAAAGATTGTAGAACGATATAACGGGTTCTTTTCTGCGGATAAGAAAGACGAAATGTTCTGTGTGTCTTTTATGTTTAACTTCTAAAACGAATAATAGAAAACGGAACGCATCTTGCAGTTCCGTTTTTTATTTCTATAACATTTTACTTATTGTATTACTAAGTCTTGCAAACTCTTCCAGCGTCAGTGCCTCTCCTCTGACACTCGCACCCTTCCCTAGACTCTCAATCGCATTAATAATCACTTCCTTTGGAAGTTGAATCTCCGGTGAATTGTTAAGTCCGTTTGCCAGTGTCTTTCTTCTCTGATTAAATGACGCTCTAATAATCTTGAACATCAATTTTTCATCCCCCACCTGAACCGGTGGCTCTTTATGACTGGTAAGCCGAATGACTGCTGAGCCGACATTTGGTCTTGGCATAAAACAGTTCGGTGGCACATTTGCAACGATATACGGCTCTGCGTAATACTGCACTGCAAGCGATAATGCACCATAGTCTTTGCTTCCCGGGCCAGTCTGCATACGGTCCGCCACTTCTTTCTGTACCATAACTGTAATGCTTTCGATTGGCACATGGCTCTCGTACAATCCCATGATAATCGGTGTTGTGATATAATACGGAAGGTTTGCAACCACCTTAATTGGTTTGCCTCCATTATATTCTTCGGCCAATTGGTTGATATCTACTTTCAACACGTCTTCATTGATAACAGTTACATTATCATACGCACTAAGCGTGTCTTCCAAAATCGGAATGAGTGCCTTATCAATCTCGACTGCAACTACTTTTCCTGCTGCACACGCTAGATACTGTGTCATCGTTCCGATTCCCGGTCCGATTTCCAACACCATATCATCTTTTGTGATATTGGCAGACGCAATGATTTTATCAAGCACGTGTGTATCAATCAAAAAGTTCTGTCCAAATTTCTTCTGAAACGAGAACCCGTATTTTTGTAATATTTCAATTGTATTTTGTGGATTGCCAAGTGTAGGCTTTTGCATATTTCTATTACCTTTCGTTTGGTATGCGAAATAAGATTTTCGCGTTTTTCTCAGTCTGAGAGACTACTTCTTCATACGTGATTCCTTTAATATTCGCTATCGCCTGTGCAATATGTGGTATATAGAGGGATGAATTTCGTTTTCCGCGGTAAGGTTCCGGCGCAAGATATGGGCAGTCTGTCTCCAGTAAAATTCTCTCAAGTGGAACTACTTCTGCCACCTCTTTGAGTTTCTTGCCATTCTTAAATGTCACCACTCCACCGATTCCGATGTGAAATCCCATCTTCACATACTCCTCCGCCAATTCCTTCGAATAAGAGAAACAGTGAATCACGCCTTGAAGTCCCTGTGCATACTCTTTCATAATCTTAAGTGTATCTTCAGCTGCATCTCTGCTGTGAATGATAACCGGCAGGCTCAGTTCTCTCGCCAATTCCAATTGTCTCACAAAACATTGTTTCTGAATGTCATGAGACTCATTATCCCAATAGTAGTCGAGCCCGATTTCTCCGACGGCCACAACTTTTTCTTTTTGGCATTGGTTTTTTAAAAACTCGAATCTCTCGTCATCAAGGTCACCGACCTCATCCGGATGCAAACCGACTGCGGCGTACATGAACGAATAGTTCTGTACCATATCCACAACTTCGGTCACAGAATCCCAGTCTGCACAGACATTGACAATCGTTCCGACTCCGTTTTCCTGCATGGAACTTAAAATTTCTTCTCTGTCTTCATTAAATTGATGAGAGTCATAGTGTGCATGACTCTCAAAAATCATAGGTTTCATGTTCGGTTTCCTCTTACAAGATTTCTTTGCGAAGTTGCTCCGAAGTTTTCTGCGATAACAATGCCGGTGCGATATCAAATACACTTCTCGCTCCTGACTCACCTTTTTCAGCGAGTCTATATGCTGCTCTTGCATAAGCAACCAACACACTTGAAGTGAATTCCGGATTGGAATCTAATTTGAGTGAATACTCAATCACATGTTTATTGCCATCTCTGCCTGTCTCTCCGGTACGGATAACAAATCCACCATGAGGCATCTTGCTGTGGTTTGCTTTTAGTTCTTCTTCTGTGATAAATGTTACGGTTGTATCATAATCAGCAAAGTAGTTTGGCATTGTCTTGATTGTCTCCTCGATTGCAGCCAAATCTGCTCCTTCCTCTGCTACCACGTAGCATTCGCGTAAATGCTTTTGTCTGGTTGTAAGCTGTGGCTCACTTCCGCTACGAACTTCTTCCACTGCTGCCTCTATCGGAACTGTATACTGAATCGCATTCTTTACTCCCGGAACACGGCGGATCGCATCAGAGTGTCCCTGACTTACGCCTTTACCCCAGAATGTGTAAGTGCTTCCCTGTACCAAGATAGATTCAGCGTAGATTCTGTTAAGCGAGAACATTCCCGGGTCCCAGCCCACAGAAATAATACCAATTTTTCCTGCTTCTTTTGCAGCCGCGTCAACATTTGCAAAATACTCCGGAATCTTTGCATGAGTATCAAAGCTGTCGATTGTGTTGAAGTTCGCTACAACCTTCGGTCCCATAACAGGTAAATCCGTTGCAGAACCTCCGCAGAGAATCATAACGTCCACTTCGTCTTTCAATGTCAAAATATCATCAAAATGTACTTTCTTTACATCTTCTGTAAGAACCTTTACATCCTCCGGATTACGGCGTGTTACAACTGCAACAAGTTTCATATCTTCGTTGCGCTCAATTGCTAACTCCACACCGCGTCCAATGTTGCCATATCCTACGATACCAATTCTAATTGTGCTCATATAATTTGTCTCCTTTCATCTCACCGCGCGATTTCTCGCTCGCCCTGCGCCGCTCGAATCCGCTGCGCTACTTCTCGCTGTCGGGCTGTCGCCCTATCAGTCTGAAATTTGACAAATACGTCTCTGTGCACAAGTGCCCATTTCCGCATTTCCCAAATTTCACCCTGGCACGGCTCATAGCCTACGCAATCTCTGCACCAGCCGGCATATCTTTTTCCGGTGTCATCAGCGCAAGGTTTCCTTCTGCATCTTCTGCGCAAAGGAGCATGCCTTCTGATAATACACCTGCCAATTTAGCAGGTTTTAAGTTTACAAGTACCATTACTTTTTTACCAACCATCTCTTCCGCTGTGTAGTGCTGTTTGATACCTGATACAATCTGTTTTACCTGACTTCCGATTTTTACTTGTGAGCAAAGTAATTTCTTTGATTTTGGAACTTCCTCACAGGCGATGATTTCTCCCACCTGGAACTGCATTTTCATCCAGTCATCAAATGTAATCTCTTCTTTTGGTTCGATGTCGATTACATCTTCTTCTATAACCGGTTCTTCTGCTACCGGTGGGTGAAGCTCTTCTACTTTTTTGAGCACTTCTTCAAGGTCAAGACGAGCAAATAAGATTTCCGGTTTGTCTGTTACGTTTCCACCGTTTGTCTGCTTCAAAATCTTCTCTGCTGTATCCGGAAGGAATGAAGCAAGTAATTTTGCACCTGTCTCAATACCGTAGATTAAGTTTGCAAGTACTGTTTCCAGTCTGTCCTTCTGCGCCTCGTCTTTTGCAAGTACCCATGGCATTGTCTCATCAATATATTTGTTGCAACGTTTGAATACGTTAAAAATCTCTGTGATTGCATCTGCCACGCGAAGGGTTTCCATCTTCGCATCTACTGCTGCAGCTGCTCCATCAATTACTGCCTTAAAATCAGCATCCACATCGCCTGTAACACCCTTATCCGCAACTGTTCCGCCAAAGTATTTGTTTGTCATAGAAACGGTTCTGTTAACAAGGTTACCTAATGTGTTTGCAAGGTCTGAGTTGATACGCTCAACCATAAGCTCCCAAGTAATCACACCATCATTTTCAAATGGCATCTCATGAAGAAGGAAGTAACGAACTGCATCTACACCGAACATATCTACAAGCTCGTCTGCATAGATAACATTTCCTTTTGACTTGCTCATCTTTCCATCACCTTGGAGTAACCAAGGATGTCCAAAGATTTGTTTTGGCAATGGCAAATCCAATGACATCAAGAATATTGGCCAGTAAATCGTATGGAAACGAATGATATCCTTGCCAATTAAGTGTAAATCTGCAGGCCAGTTTTTGTTAAACTGTTCTGTACTTTCGCCATCGCAATCATATCCGATACCTGTGATATAGTTTGTGAGTGCATCGAGCCATACATACACAACATGTCTGTCATCAAAATCTACCGGAATTCCCCACTTGAACGATGTTCTTGATACGCAAAGGTCCTGAAGACCCGGCAACAAGAAGTTGTTCATCATCTCATTCTTACGAGACACCGGTTGAATGAATTCCGGATGTGTATTGATATGCTCGATTAAACGGTCAGCATATTTGCTCATTTTAAAGAAGTAAGCTTCTTCTTTTGCAGGCTGTACCTCGCGTCCGCAGTCCGGACATTTGCCGTCTACTAATTGAGATTCTGTGAAGAATGATTCACATGGTGTACAGTACATTCCTTCATAGTAGCCTTTGTAGATGTCACCTTTTTCGTACATTTTTTTGAACATTTTTTGTACTTGTTTCTCATGATAATCATCTGTCGTACGAATGAAATAATCATAAGATGTATTCATCATGTCGGCAATCTCTTTTACCTGTGCAGCCACATCATCAACAAATTCCTTGGGTGACTTACCGGCTTCCTGAGCCTTTAATTCGATTTTCTGACCATGCTCGTCTGTTCCTGTCTGGAACCAAACGTCATAGCCTTGGCTTCTCTTATATCTCGCAATTGCATCTGCAAGAACGAATTCATAAGTGTTACCAATGTGCGGTTTGCCTGATGTGTAAGCAATCGCTGTTGTCATATAAAATTTCTTGTTTTCCATTTTTCTCTCTCCTTCCAATAAAAAACCCATCTTCTTATCACAAATAATAAGAAGACGGGCTAAATTCCGTGTTACCACTTCTCTTCATCAGCACTTCACAATGCTGACCTCAGTAAGTTCTCTCAAACTCTTCCGCTATAAAGGGCGAACCCATTGTACCTAACGATTCTTTCGCTCAGCACACCGCTCAGAAGCCATCTTCCATTCTCTTTCACTTACCCCTCTCAGCCATCGGGGATTCTCTGTAAAGTTTCCGAAAATGTACTCTTTTCATCATTGCGTTTTCTTTTATTTAATACTTGAAAATCGTAACATAAGATAAGTTACGTGTCAAGGTTGCAATTAACCAAGTAAGTATGTAATTCCAACTCCAGGTCCAATTGGAAGACCTGCAAGAAGCCATACAACCAATAGTAATGTCCAGAATACTAAGAATAATACTGAGTACGGAATCATTGTAGCTGTAATTGTACCGATTCCGGCTTTCTTATCATAGCGCTGTGCGAATGTAATGATTACAGCAAAGTAAGTCATCATCGGTGTAATGATGTTTGTAGATGAGTCTCCAATACGGTATGCCAACTGGCAAAGCTCCGGACTATATCCAAGTAGCATGAACATCGGAACGAATACCGGCGCAAGAATGTTCCACTTCGCAGATGCAGAACCCATGAAAAGATTCATAAATGCTGAGAACAATACGAAGATAATCATCAATGGAATCAATCCGATGTTAATGCTCTTGAAGAAGTTTGCTCCTGCAAGTGCAAGGATTGTTCCAAGTTTTGTATAGTTAAAATAGTTAATAAACTGTGCTGATACAAAAGCAAGTGCAAGGAATGAACCCATAGATGCCATAGATTTTGACATGGCATTGCAAGCACCGTCTTCTTTTGTAAATGTGCCAACTGTTTTTCCATATGCAATACCCGGAATCATGAACAGGAGTGCGATTAACACTACGATACCATTTACAAATGGTGAAGCAGGGTTTCCGAACAATTGTCCATTTGCATTTTTCATAAATGAATCAGCCGGAATACATGCAATCACAATAACCGCCACGAAAGCAAGAGCTGCAAGACCTGCATTTCTTAAACCTTTGCGTTCTTTTTCTGTGATTGTTGTAAGAGTATCGTCTTCCTCGCTTGCATTAGAAGGATCATATGCTCCCAAGCGTGGTTCTACAATCTTGTTTGTAACAAATGTTCCGATAATTGTAATCAAGAATGTAGATACAAACAGGAAGAAATAGTTACCCATAACTGATACTTCATAGTTTGGATCAATAATCGATGCTGCTGACTGTGAAATACCTGCAAGCATCGGGTCTAATGTACCAATTAATAAGTTGGCTGAAAATCCGCCGGATACACCTGCAAATGCAGCTGCAAGACCAGCCATTGGATGACGGCCATACGCACGGAAAATCATAGCACCAAGTGGAATTAATATAACGTATCCTGCATCACTTGCAATATTAGACATAACACCTAAGAATACTACCATTGGTGTGATAAGTTTTACCGGTGTTACCTTTACTGCTGATTTTAACATTGCATTAATTAAACCTGAGTGTTCCGCAACCCCTACACCTAGCATCGCAACAAGTACCATGCCAAGTGGTGCATAAGTCGTAAAGTTATTCACAGCCTGAGTTAACATGTAAGTTAATCCGTCTTTTGTAAGCAAACTAACCGCTGTGACAGTCGTCTCCTGCAACGCGGATGAACCATCTTCTAATTTTACAACCAATTCTCCTGTCGCAGATACGCCAAGAAGAGAACAGATTGCTGAAATAACAACAATGGCAAGCGCAAAAACTGCAAATAATGCAATTGGGTGTGGAAGTCTGTTTCCAACAGCTTCAATTCCATTGAGCCAGCGATTGTACAGACTGACTTTGTTTGTAGATTTTGTTTTTTTCATTTAAATTTCTCCTTCATTATGTATTATATCATACGCCGTTAGTGACGCACACTATCTGTTCCATTTTACCATATTGCTCATGCGACAGTCAACAAAATAAGGTTATTACTTACATTATTTACATTTATTGCATTTGACTTGCCTAATCCTCACATAATAAGATGGTGTAGACCATTTGCGCACATCGTGCATGACATAAAAGAAATCAAAAGGAGAATTTCAATGAAAAGAAGAAATATATACAATCGTTGGTTGAACGGCATAGAAACCATTGGCAATCGATTGCCACATCCAATTGCCTTATTTGCAGTTTTTGCTGTTGCAATCGTTATCGTCTCTGCCGTCTGCTCTGCACTCGGCGTTTCTGCTACAGGCGAACTCATTACAAACGGAAGTTTGCAAGAAACAACCGTATCCGCCGTCAGCCTGCTCACCAAGGATGGTTTGACCTATATGTTGACAAATGCAGTACAGAATTTTATAACTTATGCACCGCTTGGCATGGTACTCGTTGCAATGCTCGGCGTAGGGGTGGCGGAACAGTCCGGACTCATTCACACATTACTTAAATATGCAGTCAAAGTGACGCCCGCAAAGTTAATCACGCCTGCTATTGTTTTTCTGGGTGTCATGTCCAACGTTGCAACCGACGCCGGATACGTTATATTAATTCCACTTGGTGCTATGATTTTCCGTGCATACGGCCGTCACCCGATGGCTGGTTTCGCCGCTGCTTTTGCGGGTGTTTCCGGCGGTTACTCTGCCAATCTGCTTATCGGCTCATTAGATCCCTTATTGGCAGGCATTTCACAAGCTGCCGCCTCCGAGATTAAACCGGATTACGTAGTGTCGGTAATGGGCAATTATTTCTTCTTGTTTGCTTCAACATTTTTAATTACGATACTTGGAACCATTGTCACAAATAAAATCGTAGAGCCACGCTTGGGAAAATACAAAGATGGTCATTCCGTATCCGAAGACAGCTCTTTAAGCACGATTTCTCCTTTAGAGAAGACGGGAATGAAACGAGCCGGTATCGTCGCACTTGTTTTCGTAGTAGTGGTTGCGATTGCTTGTATTCCGGCCGATTCATTTTTAAAAAACGAAAATGGCTCTTTATTTGGAACTCCGACCTCTCCTTTCTTAAGCGGTATCGTAATATTGATTACCCTGCTATTCTTGCTTCCGGGAATTGCATACGGAAAGACAGTCGGTGTATTTACAAAAGAGAATGGTGTGTGTAACGCCATGTCAAAATCCATGGCTTCGATGGGTTCCTTTATCGCATTGGCATTCGTAGCATCACAATTTATAAACTACTTTAATTACACCAAACTAGGAACCATTATTGCCATGACCGGTGCCAACTTTTTAGACTCCGTTAAAATCGGTCTGGTTCCATTGATGATTATTTTTGTACTGTTTTCTGCACTTATGAACCTCTTTATGGGTTCAGCTTCTGCAAAATGGAACATTCTTGCGCCGGTATTTGTACCGATGTTCATGCAACTTGGATACAGTCCCGAACTTTGTCAGTTGGCTTATCGAATCGGCGATTCATCAACCAATATTATTACACCGATGATGACCTATTTTGCCGTGATTCTGACTTTTGCACAGCGCTATGACAAAAAGGCAAGCATCGGTACAATTACCGCCACCATGATTCCATATTCTCTTGTATTTCTGGTGGGATGGACACTCATGTTGATTGTGTGGTTGAGTTTGGGACTGCCGATAGGATTGTAAGAGAAATCAGGGACTTAGGTCCCTTTTCTCATACATTAATTCAACAACTCATATACTGCTAAAAAAGACCAGGATTTTTTATGAACCTTAAAAAAAAATTTGTTATAACTCTAATTAGCATACTCTTTCTCATAACAGCGTGTAGCAAAATCTCCATCCCTACCAACGCCAACACTACCTTTCGAAACTTCACTCTCCGCTTCTTTCAGCAGGAAGTCGCGTCCAACACCATTAATTTACATTACACTCTTCGAGAGCCTGCCAAATACGGTATTGTGGATTTTCCTATTACACTTGGCTCCTACGACATGAATGAAGTGTCCACACTCGCATCCATTGAAAACTGGGAGTCTGCACTTCATAAGTTTTCACCCAATTCACTCTCCGAGGAAAATAAACTTACATACGATATCCTCTCCCATTACTTTGAAACTCTCAGACAAGATGTGTCTTATCATCTCTACCAAGAACCCCTAAGTCCGATTACAGGGATTCATGCACAACTCCCAGTTCTGCTTGCCGAGTATCAATTGAACGATAAAAAAGATGCGGAAACCTACCTCTCCCTTCTGAAAACCTTGCCCAACTATTTCGCTTCTTTGGCACGTTTTGAGCAACAAAAATCAAGTTCCGGTCTCTTTATGTCAGATGAAGTTGCCGATGAGGTCATAGCACAGTGCAATGCGTTTGTCGCAATGGGCGATGGAAACTATCTCCTGTCTACCTTTGAAGAACGCGTGGGAAATATTAAAAAACTGACATCAGAAGAACAGAAAAAATTGATTCAGGAAAATAAAGAAGTCATCGAAACTTTTGTGCTACCCGCTTATAAATCTCTGGCACTCTCCATCGCCTCGCTAAAAGGAACCGGCAATAATACTCAGGGGTTGTGCAAATTCCCGGATGGTAAGGAATTTTATTCTTATCTGGTCGCATCAGAAACCGGCTCAAGCCGAAGCATTTCCGAACTACAAGAACTGATTGAGGCTCAGATACTAACTGACCTTCAGGATAGTCGGCAGGTGTTAAGAGAGTACCCTAATATATCAGAAGAAACAGATTCCATTACCAAATCACCGGAAACGATTCTCCAGACATTACAATCAAAGATAACCAAGACATTTCCCTCCTCTGCACAAGTAAACGTTAATGTCAAATATGTACCGACAGCCTTGGAGAACTACCTAAGTCCTGCGTTTTATCTAATCCCTGCCATTGATAATTTTAGTGAGAACACCATTTACATTAACCAGGGGCATTCCCTTGCGGACATCAATCTGTTCACAACCCTTGCACACGAAGGTTATCCTGGGCATCTGTATCAAACCACCTATTTTGCCAATACTGACCCGGATCCAATTCGTATTCTCCTTGGTTATTCCGGCTATGTAGAAGGCTGGGCAACTTATGCGGAAATGTGTTCATATTACCTCTCACCGCTTTCTAAGCAGCATGCATCATTATTGCAGAAGAATAACTCTATCATTCTTGGCCTGTATGCTGCCGCGGACATCGGAATTCATTATGAAGGGTGGACACTTAAGGATACCGTGAAACATTTCGCTACTTACGGAATTGATGATGAGCCGACCATTGCAGATATCTATAACTACATTCTTGGCGACCCTGCAAATTATCTGAAGTATTATGTGGGATATCTGGAAATCCTGGAATTGAAGAAAGATTATATGAATCAACAGGGGAGTAAGTTTTCTCAAAAAGAATTTCATAAAGAACTGCTGGAAGTTGGACCGGCACCGTTTGAGGTGGTTCGTAAGTATATGATAAACTAAAACAGATACGGACGAGGTAAGTTTCACTACTTATCTCATCCGTATTTTACTATTTTCTATATAGTTACCAAACTGGTAATTATAACCATTAAACCACCCCTGCCAGCCACACACTTGCCACAATTCCCGCAAGTGTCGCAAGCAATGCGCCTGTCAGTGTAAATCTCGTCTTCTTCACCTTCGCTGCCATAAAATACACACTCATGGTATAGAATACCGTCTCCGTACAACACATCATAATGGACGCGATCAGTCCAATTCTTGAATCTGTTCCAAACTCTTTGAAGATATCAAGAACCAGACCCGTAGCCGCCGATGCCGAAAACAATCGCACAATTGACAGCGGTACAAGCTGTGAAGGAAATCCGATATAATCTGTCACTTTTCCAATCTGATTTGATAAGAATTCCAAAAATCCTGATGCCCTAAGAATCCCAACTCCTACCATCAATCCCACCAGTGTGGGCATAATCTTAACGACCGTAACAAGTCCTTCTTTTGCACCCTTTACAAATTCATCATACACCTTTACCTTCTCAAGCACACCGTATGTAACAATCAAGATGATAATTGAAGGTACAATAAAATCACTAACATACACGAACAAATCCATCTTCATCACCTTCGCGCCTTTCTGTGTTTGATTTTACAATATGTGCACCCGACAATCGTACTAACAATGGTTGCTACAATTCCTGCACCCACAATTCTGGTTGGATTTACGCTGCCGTACTGACTTCTGTATGCAATAATATTGATATTAATGAGCTGAAGCGAGGAAATGTTCACAATCAGAAATGTACACATCTCATCACTGGCAATGCTTCTGTCATTTCCTCTCTCATCCTCCAGTTCTCCGAGTGCGTCCATTGCCTGAAGTCCTGCGGGAGTTGCCGCCCATCCAAGTCCAAGAATATTGGCAATCAGATTTGTTGTGATGTATTCATTTGCCTTGTGTCCTTTCGGTATCCTTGGAAACATATATCGAATTGCCGGTCGCATCAGTCTGGACAGTGCCCCAATAATTCCTGCCTTTGTTGCAATCTCCATAATCCCCATCCAGAAAGATATTACGCCCAACATCGTAAGACAAAGTGTAATTGCCTCCTTGGAAGAATCCAGCGCGGCATTTGTCACGTCTGCAATATTTCCGGTTAGTGCGGCATACATAACCCCTATGATAATCATTCCTGCCCATAAAAAATTCAGCATACATTGCTCCAAATTGCTTTTTTACAATGTATGCTGAAATATTTGATTCATTCTTTTATTCTTTTAATCCAAGTCTTCGGTTTACAATTCCGCGAAGCATCGTGTATACCACCGCCGTAATCGGAATAAAAACAAGCATCCCCGCAAGTCCCATAAGACTGCCTCCGACACTGACCGCTACAAGCACCCAGATAGAAGGAAGTCCAACAGAATTGCCAACTACATGCGGATAGATAAAGTTCCCTTCAATCTGCTGAAGGACAAGGAACATGATAATAAATATCAGTGCCTTCATCGGACTTACCATAAATATGAGAAGCGCACCTACGCCGCATCCGATAAACGCTCCAAATATTGGAATCAGTGCTGTAAATGCAATAAGTACACTGATGAGGAGCGCATACGGCAGTCGAAAGATTGTCATAACAACCAGGAACATCAATCCTAGAATCACTGCTTCCAAGCACTGGCCTGTAAAGAAATTCGTAAAACTTTTATTTACAACGCTTCCAAGTGCCAGAAAGATATTATTCCAATCCTCCGGCATAAATGCCCGCATCAACTTCTTAACCTGCTCGCCCAATTTCTCTTTTTGTACCAAAACATAACAAGAGAACACGGATGCGATAAAGAAGGTTGCAACACCACTGATAATACTCATGGCCGCCTCGAACGTAGAGCCAAGTACACTGCTCGCTCCGTTTCTTAAGAAATCAAGCCCCTGAGAGAGGATTTCATCCCACTTAAAATCAATGTCAGCTATCCACTTTGCAAGCTCTTGATTATCCTCAAATGTCTGAATCGCCCATATCTGTGCCTTCGGAATAAAATCCTGTATGGTTTTTCCGAGATTCAAGATCGTATTGCCAAGTTCCGGAATGACAATTAGCACAACCGTTGCAATGATACCAATAATAAGCAATAATGCAAGAATAAGGCTAAGTGGACGGGCAAGCTTTTCCGCCCACTTTTTCTTTTTACATTTTGTTTTGTCAAATAATTTCTCTTCAAAGAATCGCATTGGAATATTGACGATAAACGCAATGACTCCACCAAGTACAAATGGAGATATCACACCCCAAATAAACTGAATGCCATCAAACACCAATTCATAATTCCAAAGTGCCACCAAAACGAAGATTGTAAAAAGGATTAACCCTCTGATTTTTTTTAGATTTTCTTTATCTAAATTCATTATTTCACCAATTTTCTTTGAATTAATTTCACAATCTCAACAACCGGAATTACAACTACGCCAAGCACAATTGCAATCACATATTCACCGAGACCAACATGTGCGAATCCGAATGCATCTGCAAGAAATGGTACTTCACAAACAACAGTCGTTGCAAGGAATGAACCGAATCCTGCGAGTAATAAAAACTTGTTCTGTGAGCCGAGTTTGAAAATGCTCTGTCTCTGTGAACGCATGTTAAAGCTATGGAAAATTTCCGCCATTGACATTGTTAAGAATGCCATTGTTGTACCGTGTGATGCGCCACCCATACTGCTACCAATGAAGTATGAGATAAGTACAAGTATTGTTACAAGAAATCCCTGGTATCCAATATCAAATCCCATACCATCCGCAAAGATACCTGCTTTTGCGTTACGTGGTTTGCGGCGCATAATGTTTGGCTCCGCCTTTTCCATACCAAGTGCAAGTGCTGGGAAACAGTCTGTTACTAAGTTAATCCAAAGTAAATGTACTGGTTCGAAAATTGTGAATCCTATTAAAGTTGCAATGAAGATTGTTAAAACTTCACTCATGTTTGATCCAAGCAAGAACTGGATTGCTTTACGGATATTATCGTAAATTCTACGTCCCTCTTCTACTGCTCCAACAATAGTTGCAAAGTTATCATCTGTAAGAACCATGTCAGCAACGTTCTTTGTAACGTCTGTACCGGTGATACCCATACCAACACCGATATCTGCCGACTTGATAGAAGGTGCGTCGTTTACACCGTCACCTGTCATAGCTGTTACATAACCGGCTTTTCTCCATGCATTTACGATACGTGTCTTATGTTCAGGTTGTACACGTGCGTATACACTGATGTTCATAAATTCTTTATCAAATTGCTCATCATCCATATCATTTAACTGAGAACCTGTAATTGCGTATGTTCCCTCCGTAATGATACCGAGTTCTTTTGCGATTGCAACCGCTGTATCTACATGGTCACCGGTAATCATAATCGGTCTGATTCCGGCTCCTCTACATTCTACAATCGCATCCTTTACTTCCGGACGTACCGGGTCAATCATACCACAAAGACCTGTAAAGCATAGCTTCTGTTCTAACACACCTGCTTCATAAGCTGTAGGTGCCACATCCCATGCTCTTTCCGCGCACGCAAGAACACGAAGTGCCTTGTCAGCCATTGCTTTGTTAGCCGCCAAAATCTCATCCACATATTCCTTTGTCATCGGAACCAGTTTACCGTTTTCTAAGTAATAATCACATTTTCCGATAATTACATCCGGTGCACCTTTTGTATACTGAACAATCCCGTCTGCTGTCTGATGTACCGTAGACATCATCTTTCTTCCAGAATCAAACGGAGCTTCTCCGATACGTGCAAATTTTACTTTCAAGTCATTTTTATTCAGGCCTAATTTGTTTGCCCAAACAACAAGCGCAGCCTCAGTAGGTTCTCCCGTTACTTTGCCCTCATTGTCAATCTCAGCATCATTACAAAGTCCCATAGCCGTTGCTAAATGAGCTTCATCTTCACCAAAGAAATCGACAACTGTCATTTTATTCTGTGTCAAAGTACCAGTCTTGTCTGAACAGATAATCTGTGCACAACCAAGTGTTTCAACAGCTGTCAATTTGCGAATAATTGCATTTCTCTTAGACATATTTGTAACACCAATCGATAATACAACTGTTACAACCGCTGCAAGTCCCTCCGGAATCGCTGCAACTGCCAATGAAACTGCTATCATAAATGAATGTAGTGCCAAATCAAAATTGAAAGTTCCTGCTCTTAAAATCTGTACTGCAAATACAATTACACAGATACCAAGCACCAACCATGTTAAAATCTTTGACAGCTGTGCTAACTTGAGTTGCAAAGGTGTCTGTCCTTCTTCTGCCTGTGTCAAAGCATCGGCAATCTTACCCATCTCTGTGTCCATTCCGGTTGCCGTAATAACTGCCTTACCTCTACCGTATACAACTGTGCTTCCCATGTACATCATATTCTTGCGATCACCAAGCGGAACGTCTTTTTCGTTCTCTTTTAAGTTGATGATATCAATAAATTTGGTAACTGGAACGGATTCTCCGGTAAGCGCTGCTTCTTCAATTTGAAGACTTGCACTTTCCAAGATTCTCGCATCTGCCGGAACTGCATCTCCTGCTTCTAATAGAATCACATCACCTACAACCAAATCTTCGCTGTGGACAATCTGCACTTTACCATCACGAACTACCTTAGAGGTTGCTGCAGACATCTCCTGCAATGCTTCAATGGCTTTCTCTGCCTTGCTTTCTTGATACACCCCAAGTACAGCATTGATAATTACAACTGCAAGGATGATAATTACGTCTACAAACTCACCTTCCGGTTCCATGGCTGCAAGCACACCGCTTACTGCCGCTGCTGCCAACAAGATAATAATCATTGGGTCAGCTAATTGTTCCATAAATCTGCGGAAAATAGATTTACCTTTTGCTGCTTCCAAACGGTTCTTGCCGTTTTCCTCAAGTCTCTTCTGAGCCTCTGCTTCTGTTAGACCATTTTCTGAGGACGCAACTTGATTAAGTACCTCTTCTGCGTTTTTACAATAAAATTTCATTTTACCCTCCTAATGTTCTCACGACTTCTGTCTCTAGTTTATCCCAAATAGATATGCATTACACTTTTTGGCATAAAAAAGAGACTTCTATCGCATAAATTATATGATAAAAGTCTCACTTTTTCATTACAACGCGGATGATTGCTCATCGTATTGACGACGTTGCAAGCGCTTTCACGCAAGTTACTCCCTTTTATGTACGCTCACTAGTTTGTGATTGTCATTTCTGTTTCTTTGTCGAATACATGAATCTTGCTTGGTTCAAGAGCAACCTTAATTTGGTCTCCTGTTCTAGCTGTTGTGTTAGGTTTCACACGTGCTGTGAAGTTAGCACCAGCATAATCAAAGTATAAGTAAACATCTGCACCTAACAACTCGTATACACGAACTGTAGATTCGATAACTGTATCTGCATTAGCTGCAACAGTTTCTTCATCATCGTAAACGTCTTCAGGACGAATACCCATAACAACTGTCTTTCCATCATATCCACCATCGATAAGCTTCTTAGCTTTATCACCTGTAAGAGTAATTGTAGATTCTCCTAAGTCAAGTTCTACAGCATCACCCTTTACTGTACATTTAGCATCAAGGAAGTTCATCTGTGGTGATCCAATAAATCCAGCAACGAATAAGTTGTTTGGTGTCTCATATAATGCTTGAGGTGTATCTACCTGTTGTACAATACCAGCATTCATAACTACGATTCTTGTACCAAGTGTCATGGCTTCTACCTGGTCATGAGTAACGTAGATAATTGTTGTTCCTAATCTTTGATGTAATTTAGAAAGCTCGATACGCATCTGTCCACGAAGCTTAGCATCCAAGTTTGATAAAGGTTCGTCCATAAGGAATACTTGTGGGTTACGAACGATAGCACGTCCCATAGCAACACGCTGTCTTTGTCCACCTGAAAGAGCTTTTGGTTTACGCTCCAACAATGGCTCAAGGTCAAGAATCTTAGCTGCTTCATGAACTAATTTGTCAATCTCAGCTTTTGGTACTTTTCTTAATTTCAAACCGAATGCCATGTTATCATATACTGTCATATGTGGATATAAAGCATAGTTCTGGAATACCATCGCGATATCTCTGTCCTTCGGTTCTACATCGTTGATAATGCGTCCGTCGATTGCTAATTCTCCTTCACTGATTTCTTCAAGACCAGCAATCATACGAAGTGTTGTTGTCTTACCACATCCTGATGGTCCAACGAAGATAATAAATTCTTTATCTTCTACTTCAAGATTGAAATCTTTAACGGCATGGAAACCGTTAGGATATACTTTGTTGATGTTTCTGAATGATAATGTTCCCATTCTAAAAATTCCTCCTAATAATCGATGTTAATATCTCTTCTAGTAAGTATACAAAAAATCTTCTTCCCCGTCTACAAACATTTTGAACAATTATAATATTTTTTTATGTGCAAAGTGACTAACTTCTACAAAAGTTGTTGATATACGTCACGTTTACTGATTCCTCTGTCCTTCGCAACCAACTTCATGGCCTCTTTTTTGTCAATCTCTTGACTCAGATAGTATTCCATATGTTCTTCAATCGTCATCTCTTCCCATTTGGAAACTTCCTCTTTTCGAAGCTCCTCACGGCTCTTTCCCTCCATGACCAGCACGCACTCACCCTTAGGTTCGTTTATCTCGTAATATTGGATTGCGTCCTCCAGTGTCGTAACAAATGCTGTCTCATGCTTTTTTGTCAATTCGCGACACACCGTAATTCTTCGATTTCCCAGATTGTCATATAATTCCTGCAATGTCTTTAACAATCGATGGGGTGCTTCGTACATGATGATGGTTCTGGTCTCATCTTCCAATTCCTTAAGCACTGCCTGCTTTTCCTTTTTATCTGAAGGCAGAAATGCTTCGAATGCAAATCTTCTAGTCGAAAGACCGGATAGCGTCAGCGCTGTAATACACGCAGCAGCTCCCGGAAGAGACGTTACTTCAACTCCCGCTTCGTAGCACATCTTAACAAGTTCTTCGCCCGGATCTGATATTCCCGGCGTTCCGGCATCCGTAATCAGTGCAACATTCAGACCGCTCTGAAGTTGTTCGATAAGCTTCCTGCCTTTTTCAATCTTATTATATTCATGATAACTGGTCATTGGTGTCCTTATTTCAAAATGATTCAGCAGTTTGATACTGTTCCTCGTATCCTCCGCTGCAATCAAGTCTACTTCCTGCAAGGTGCGAACCACGCGATAAGTCATATCTTCCAAATTACCAATCGGTGTTGCACACAGGTAGAGTTTTCCTGCCATATGCATCCCTCTTCTTTCTACTTCAATCCATATTCGCCAAGCAGTTCTTTACTGTATACCCCTTGTTCCTTGTATACAATGAGCGGGCGTTCTACTGTCATACGCGAATTACCACCGCGCTTTCCTTCTATCAGAACCATATTCGGTTCCTTGTCAATAAACGGATGCACCATTCTCATACGCTTTGGTTCAATTCCTACATGCACCATCTTCGACAGAATCTCAGCCAACCGAAATGGTCTATGTACCATGTAAAATCTGCCGCCCGTTCTTAATATCTTTGCGCTTTCACGCAAAATATCATCCAAAGTGCAGAGCACTTCGTGTCTTGCAATTGCTTTCGTGTCTAATGCATTTGCAATGCCGTGCTGTCCTATCATATACGGAGGATTCGTTGTAATAACGTCAAAAGAGGCTGAGCCAAATATGCCCGATGCCTCTTTGATATCTCCGTTTACAATCTCCACTTTCTGCTCCAAATGGTTGTGTGCGACACTTCTTCGTGCCATGTCTGCACTCTCATCTTGAATCTCAAGTCCGACAAAACGCTCGCCTTCTGTCTTTGCAGTCAGAAGAATCGGTATGATTCCCGTTCCTGTTCCAAGGTCAAGTGCACACTCACCTTTTTTCACCCGTGCGAAATTAGATAACAACACTGCATCCATCCCAAAGCAAAACTTTCCGGGATGCTGAATAATCTCATATCCATTCACTTGCAAATCATCCAGACGTTCTTCTTCCTTCAGATTTGTTGCCATTTAGTTCTCCTCCAACTTTGCTAGCTGCTTCATCTCTTCTTTAGAGAGCTTCATATCTCTTTTCTTTCTCGGTTTGAATCTAAGTTCCTTCGCCTTGTATTCGCGAATCTCTTTTTCATCGTTATCTAAATTTACAACTACTTTCACCAACTGGCGAAGAACGCTTACACTCTGCACTTCCCCTTTGAGACCTTCCATTGTTGTAACTGTATCACCGATTGCAGGAAGGCGACTGTTTAACTCCTCATAAGTCTCTTCTTCGTTGGTGAGACAACACATCAGTCTTCCGCACACACCCGAAATCTTCGTTGGATTCAGTGAAAGATTCTGTTCCTTTGCCATCTTAATCGATACCGGTGCAAAATCTGACAAGTATGTGTGACAACACAGAGGACGTCCACAGATACCAATTCCACCACGAATCTTAGTTTCATCGCGTACACCAATCTGGCGGAGCTCAATTCTTGTGCGGAACACTGCTGCCAAATCCTTTACAAGCTCACGGAAATCAATTCTTCCGTCTGCCGTAAAATAAAAGAGCACCTTATTTCCATCAAATGTATATTCTGCATTGATTAATTTCATATCCAATTCGTGCTTACGAATCTTCTCAAGACATACATCAAATGCCTCTTTTTCTTTTTCGCGATTCTTCTGCTCGTTTCGTTTGTCCTCTTCTGTTGCAACACGGATTACCGATTTAAGTGGTTGCGTAATTTCTTCTTCGTTCACATCCTTCGGTCCTGTCACGACACTTCCAAACTCCACTCCTCGCGCAGTCTCTACAATTACTTTATCACCTTGTTTTACATGAAGTTTTCCCGGCGAAAAGAAATATACTTTGCCAGCCTGACGGAATCTTACTCCAATTACTTTTGTCATCTTTTAATTCTCCTTTATTGTAAGTAACAGTAATTCCATTACCAAATCAAAATTCACATTTGCCTTGAGGCGCAGTTTTGCCTTCTCAATGCTCTGCAAAATTATCTCGATGCCTTCATAAGAACTTTTGGTTGCTTTCGCTTTGATTGAGTTTAGCTGGTCACTGAACACCAATCCTCCTATATCCTTCGTTGCCTTATAAAGCAAAATGTCTCGATACCAGATCGTAATAATATCCAGATAATCTGTCACTTCCAATTTATATTTATTAATCTGTTTTATTGCACTTACAATCTCTGCAAGTTCCATCTCATCTAAGTACTTTAGAAGCTGTATTGCATCATTCTTAATCTCATTGAAATGCTCTGACTTTGCAAGCATAATCGCACGTCCGATATTACCTTGTGCAAAAGCAGCGCATACGTCTGCCTGATAATCTGGTACCTGCAGTTCTTCCATGAGATATTTCTTAACCAATTTGTCCTTAATGTTTCGAAGCTTTAACATCACACAACGAGAACGAATCGTCGGCAACAAACTGTCCGCATTTTCCGTCAATAGAAAAATGATTGCATACTCCGGCGGTTCCTCCAACGTCTTAAGAAGTGCATTCTGCGCCTGCACCGTCATAAGATCTGCCTCCGGAATGATGTATATTTTATAAGGGCTGCTGTATGGCTTAATCATGATATCGCCATTAAGCTGCTCTCTGATATCATCGACACTAATGGATACCGGTTTCTCATGTTTAATCGTAATGATATCTGGCTGATTGCCACCTTTTGTCTGCATACAAGAGCGACATTCCATACATGGCTCTGTCTGACCGGACTCACACTGCAGTGTCATAGCAAACAAACGTGCCAACATCTTCTTTCCGGCGCCACGTTGTCCGTTTAAAATATAAGCGTGTGATATCTTGTTCTGACTCACCGCATTCTGAATATATTTGATAATATCCCTATGCCCAACTACGTCTTTAAATCCACTCATGCCATCACCTTCCCTTCGCATATTGTCAAGTGCCTTTTAAGTATAGCACATTTTTTCTCGAATACCTAGCACAATTTCATCAATACACTTATCCATATCAATGTTGAAATATTTTTGAGTTATCCCCGCTTCCGTTAACTTATCCACAGAAAAGTCTGCTGCATCTGCAAGAAATCGTCTGCATAGCTCCTCGTACTTTGGTTCTTTTTGCTTTCTTTCTCTGGAAAGTGCACGCTCTAATCGAAGTCCATCTTCTACTTCTATATAGATAGGCACCAACTTTTCATCACCAAAATATTTTTTTAGTTGCACATAAGATTCCAGCGTTCCAATCGCAATCAAGTGATCCTCTCTGTCAAACTGACCGTCGTCCGCTGTGAAATACTTCCATATGCCATGCACTGTATTGTATTCACGCAGTTCAATCACCTTCCCTGCCTGCTGTAACTCCTGTAATCTATTATCATCTACAAAGAAATATTCCACGCCATCCTGTTCGCCCTCACGAATTGGTCTGGTAGTGTAGATCACGATTGGCTTTAGCTCCGGAAGGTGTTCCTTTACTTTTTTATAGATTGTGTCTTTCCCTGATGCACTTTTCCCCATTAGATAAAATATTTTTCCCATAATATTACTCTCTTGCAACTTCTCATTTTTTAATATTTGTCATTTGTACCTTCGTTCTTCACTATCTTCACGATACGGCTCGTTCCAAGTCTCTCCGCACCAAGGCCAATAAAGTCCTCTGCATCTTGAATGGAAGAGATTCCGCCTGCCGCTTTTATCTTAAGCGTCGGCACAATATTCGCCGCAAATAATGCAACATCTTCTCTTGTCGCTCCACCTGTTGAAAATCCGGTAGATGTCTTGATATAATCTGCGCCTGACTCCGAAACAATCTCACACAGTTTTATCTTTTCATCATCGGTGAGCAGACATGTCTCAATAATGACCTTGAGAAGTTTTCCATGGCAAGCTTCTTTTACCGCCACGATTTCCTCAAGAAGTTCATTCCATTTCTGTTCTTTTACCCAACCAATGTTGATTACCATGTCGATTTCATCAGCACCGTTTTTTACAGCATCCTCTGTCTCAAAACATTTGACAGCCGTAGTATTATAACCATTCGGGAATCCAATGACCGTACATACTGCAAGCTTATCACCCACATATTCCTTCGCCTGTTTGACAAACGACGGAGGAATGCAGACAGATGCTGTCTCATATTTCATTCCATCTTCACAGATTCCTTTTATTTGCTCCCAAGTCGACTCCTGTTTGAGCAATGTGTGATCAACCATATTTAAAATCTTTTTCATTTCCATTTTAATTTCTCCCAAGTTTTGAACTTTTTCATAGTATAACACATTTTATCATCCGATAGGAAAATATTTTTCTTATAAAAATACCGCAAGCACTTAATGCACTTGCGGTATAATTTTTAACTTATTTATCTTTAATCTCTGAATGCCATTCTTGCAATGACTTCACATCACCACAACCTGGTTTACCCATAGAAATCATACCACTTGCTGTAGCTTTTGCTGCTGCCATCGTAGTAATATATGGGATTTTCTTCTTGATAGCACCTTTTCTGAGGTAACTGTCATCACTTGCACTGTCTGCACCAATCGGTGTGTTAATAATCAAATCTATCTTACCATTTGTGATAAGGTCTAAGATGTTTGGTCTGCCTTCATTTAATTTGTTCACAAATTCAGCCGGAACTCCTGCCTCTTCAAGCAATTTGTAAGTTCCTTTTGTTGCAAGAATCTTGAATCCTGTAGCTACAAAGTCTTTTGCAACTTCAACCACTTCTGCTTTGTCTTTATCACAGACGGAGATAAGAACGGTTCCTCCAAGTGGAAGTTCTGTCTTAGTTGCTTCCTGTGCCTTGAAGAATGCTTCCCCATAGTATCTTGATAATCCGAGAACTTCACCTGTTGAACGCATTTCAGGTCCAAGTACCGGGTCAACTTCCTGGAACATGTTGAATGGGAATACCGCTTCTTTTACACCATAGTAAGGAATATCTTTTTCCTTAAGGTCAGCAACCGGCGATTTTCTTCCTGTTAACTCTGAAGTTACGATATCGATTGCAAGTGGAACCATGCGAATACCACAAACTTTAGATACCAGTGGTACTGTACGGGATGCACGTGGGTTGGCCTCAAGCACGTATACTCTGTCATTTTCAATTGCATACTGCATGTTCATGAGACCTCTAACGCCCATTTCCTCTGCAATCCTTCTTGTATATTCCTTGATTGTCTTCACATTGTCTTCAGAAATGTGTCTTGAAGGAATGATACATGCTGAATCACCTGAGTGAACTCCGGCAAGCTCAATGTGTTCCATTACAGCAGGAACGAATGCATGTGTTCCATCACAAATAGCATCTGCCTCACACTCTAATGCGTGATTCAAAAATCTATCGATCAGAATTGGTCTGTCAGGTGTTACACCAACAGCTGCATTCATATATTTTGTTAAGTTTTCAGGATCGTATACAACTTCCATACCACGTCCGCCAAGTACGTATGAAGGACGAACCATAACCGGATATCCGATCTTATCAGCAATTGCAAGTGCTTCATCTACATTTACAGCCATTCCTGATTCCGGCATTGGAATCTCAAGCTTGTCCATCATAGCACGGAACAAGTCACGGTCTTCTGCAAGGTCGATAACTGCAGGCGCTGTACCGAGAATCTTCACGCCGTTCTTCTCAAGGTCTGCTGCCAAGTTAAGTGGTGTCTGTCCGCCGAACTGAGCGATAACCCCAACCGGTTTTTCTTTCTTGTAAATGCTGAGTACGTCTTCGAGTGTAAGTGGCTCAAAGTACAACTTGTCAGATGTATCATAGTAAAATGGAACAGTCTCAGGGTTACAGTTAACCATGATTGTCTCAAATCCAAGTTGTTTTAACGCAAGTGCTGCATGTACACAGCAGTAGTCAAATTCGATACCCTGTCCTATTCTGTTCGGACCACCACCGAGAATCATAACCTTCGGCTTATCCTCGCTGATTGGGTTCTTATCCTCTGCATTGTATGTCGAATAATAGTAAGCTTTGTCCTGTGTACCGCTAACGTGTACCGGCTCCCAAGCCTCCTCTAATCCAAGCGCAATTCTTTTTCCTCTGATATCCGCCTCTGCAATCTCTAAGATTTGGCTGAGGTATTTGTCTGAGAAACCATTTTTCTTAGCAGAAATGAGTGCTTCATCAGAAGGCACACAACCTTTATTGGCAAGAAGCGCTTCCTCTTCTTCTACTAATTCTTTCATCTGTTCAAGGAACCATGCTTTTACTTTTGTAATCTCATGAAGTTCTTCTACTGTTGCACCTTTACGAAGCGCTTCATACATTAAGAAATGACGCTCACTTGACGGTGTAATCAGTGCCTTGAGAAGCTCTTCTTTTGTTCTTGTATCAAAGTCTTTTGCATGTCCTAGTCCGTAGCGTCCTGTTTCAAGGCTTCGGATTGCTTTCTGGAATGCTTCTTTATAAGTCTTACCGATACTCATAACTTCACCAACGGCTCTCATCTGAGTACCAAGTTTATCTTCTACACCTTTGAATTTCTCAAATGCCCAGCGAGCAAATTTAATAACTACATAATCTGCATCCGGAACATATTTATCCAGAGTACCGTATTTTCCACATGGGATATCTGACAAAGTCAATCCTGATGCGAGCATTGCTGATACTAAAGCAATTGGGAAACCAGTTGCTTTTGAAGCAAGCGCTGAAGAACGTGATGTTCTTGGATTAATTTCGATAATGATATCTCTGTCTGTCTTAGGGTCGTGTGCCCACTGTACGTTACATCCACCGATTACCTGTACAGAATCTACAATCTTGTATGATTTTTCCTGCAAACGTTTCTGAACTTCCTCAGAGATCGTAAGCATTGGAGCTGAACAGAAAGAGTCACCTGTATGAACTCCAAGCGGGTCAATGTTTTCGATAAAACATACTGTAATCATGTTACCTTGTTCATCACGAACAACCTCTAACTCTAATTCTTCCCATCCTAAGATAGACTCTTCAACCAATACTTGTCCAACTAAGCTTGCCTGAAGACCACGCGCACAAACTGTCTTTAACTCTTCTACATTATATACAAGACCACCGCCTGCACCACCCATAGTGTATGCCGGACGAAGTACAACCGGGTAACCAAGTTTATCAGCAATTGCAAGTGCCTCATCAACAGAGTACGCAACCTCACTTCTTGCCATCTCAATTCCAAGACTGTCCATCGTATTCTTGAACTCGATTCTGTCTTCACCACGTTCAATGGCATCAACCTGAACACCGATGACCTTTACATTATATTTTTCTAGAACACCGGCCTCAGCTAATTCTGAACACAGGTTAAGACCCGACTGTCCTCCAAGGTTTGGAAGCAATGCATCCGGTCTTTCTTTCGCAATAATCTGCTCCAAGCGAGCCACATTAAGTGGTTCAATATAAGTAACATCGGCAATCTCTGGGTCTGTCATGATTGTGGCAGGGTTAGAGTTTACCAATACGATTTCATAACCTAAATTACGAAGGGCTTTACATGCTTGAGTTCCTGAATAGTCAAACTCGCAAGCCTGTCCGATGATAATAGGACCTGAACCAATAATCAGTACTTTTTTAATGTCTTTGCGTTGTGACATATTTAAAATCCTCCTATTTTAAAATCTACTTATCTTAATAATTATACATGAAAAAAGTATGTGTATCAACTCTTTTTCTTATATTTTCATATGGTTTAGCATGGCGCATTTTCCATTTGTTTATACCTGTTTTCCCATAAAAAACCGAGCACGAAATCTACTGTTTCGAACCCGGTTTTATATATACTATTTCGATTCTTTTGGCATCTTTACAAAGAATACACTAAGGAGAAGTGCAATAATGTAAAGAACAATTGTTACATAGAGCACCATCTGATAACCAACCGGATTCACCATATTTCCACCAATCTCAACTTCTTGTCCAAAGTTTTGAACAATCCAGTTGGCCAATTGGTTTCCTGTAAGTCCGGCAAATGCCCATGCGGAAAGTGTGATTCCGTGAAGAGCACTGATGCTGCCCATTCCATATTGATCAGAAAGTAATGTCGGCACATTAGAGAATCCTCCGCCGTAACCAGCATTTACAACCATAATAAGTGCTAACACAAGAATAGTAAGTCCCATGTTGCCAGCTCCATTTTTAATACCACCTGTCAAAATAACAAGAGCAGTAAATACGATAGAGCCAACGAAGATAATTTTATACATTGTGTTTCTATCTTTCATCTTATCAGCCATAGCTGATAATCCCAAACGACCTGCTGCATTGAATACAGCAGAAACAGTAGAGATAACACCTACAAAAGCAGCAAGTCCAAGACACTTCACAATCATCTTTTCCTGTGAAATAAGAGCAAGACCACATGTAATATTAATATAGAACATTAACCAAATACCAACATAGTTCATAATCGGTCTTGTCTTAATAACATCTAAAATGCTCTGTCCTTTTTCCTTTGCCTGTGGTTCATGCCAATCATCCGGTTTTTTAAGTAATAAATGTCCAACGAACATCATTACAAAATAAACTGCCGCTAAAATATAGAACATCTTATAAATGCCGCCTTCTCCAAGACTTGCAAGCATTGATTGCATAATTGGGCTTGCAATTGCTTTCGCAGCACCAAATCCTGCAACTGCAAGACCTGTTGCAAGACCTTTTCTGTCTGCAAACCAAAGCATCAATGTCTTAACCGGCGAAAGATAACCTGTACCAAGACCAATTCCCATAATCAAACCATAACATACATAGATACCAACAAGTGCAACAACACTTCCCTTGTGCATTCCGCCGTAGTAAATAAATGCGCCTGTTCCTGCCATGCCTGCCGCAAAACAAATTGCTGCAATAAGCGATGACTTATGTATATCTTTTTCCACAACATTTCCAAGGAATGCCGCCGACATACCCAGGAAGAAAATAGCAAAGCTGAATGCCCACTCCGTTGCACCCTTAGAAAACCCAATATAATCTGCAATTTCCTGACTAAAGATGGACCAACAATAAACAGTACCGATACTGCAATGTAACAGTAACGCCGGAATTGCTGCGCGAATCCATTTGTTCGTGCGCCAACCGCCCTTTTTTTGCTCTGTACTACTCATAATTCTCAGATCCTTTCAAACTTATATCTTCTGTTTTCCTCAAAACCTCACCTATTCTAACACAAAAAAATTCCAAATACAACCAATTGTTTTGTGCAAAAAAGAATACAATTGTACTTGTTTTTATCTTCTTCATATTATAATATAGGATAGTGAGACTTGTAAGGAAGGTAACTTGAAATGATTTGCGAAACTATATTAGATGCATTAGGAAATACACCAATTATCAAGCTCCAACATATGGGCAACCCAAATGATGCAGAAATCTTAGTGAAATTTGAAGGATTGAATGTTGGTGGTTCTATAAAAACACGTACTGCGTTTAATATGATCTTAGATGCAGAGAAAAAAGGACTTATAACTCCCGACACAATTATCGTAGAACCAACCAGCGGAAATCAGGGAATCGGACTCGCGCTTGTAGGAGCTGTTCGCGGATATAAAGTGAAAATTATTATGCCTGACTCTGTAAGCGAGGAAAGAAGAAAACTAGTCGAGCATTATGGCGCGGAAGTTATATTGATACACGATGACGGGAATATAGGACTTTGCATTGAAAACTGTTTGAACCTAGCACTTCAAATGCAAAAAGAAAACCCAAACGTCTTTGTCCCTCAACAGTTTGAAAATCCAGCTAATCCAGCGATTCAAAGAAGCAGTACGGCCACAGAGATTTTAAAACAAGTCAATGGACCGATACATGGATTTTGCTCAGGAATCGGCACCGGCGGAACTATCACCGGAATCGGAGAAGTTCTGAAAGAACATAATCCGGACATGACAATCTGGGCTGTGGAACCTGAGAATGCTGCTATTCTTTCCGGCGGTTCTATTGGGACTCACGTACAAATGGGAATTGGAGACGGAATTATTCCTCCAATACTTAACCAAAACATTTACGATGATGTGTGTATTATAAAAGACGAGGAAGCTCTTCAAGTGTCAAAGGTTTTGGCTACAAAAGAAGGGATTATGTGCGGAATCAGCAGTGGAACAAATGTTGCAGCCGCAATAAAATTAGCAAAAAAACTAGGAAAAGGAAAACGCGTTGTAACGATTTTACCGGATACTGCAGAACGATATTTTTCAACCCCGCTGTTTGATTAACAAATGGCGGGGTTGTTTTGTCAAAGTCTTGTAAGTGTAATCTTCATGCCTGTTCTTTCTAATTGAATCTTCATACTTTCTGCAACTTCTTTTTCCTGTGATTTAGCAATTGTATATGGTAGTTTCGAAAACACATTTTTTGCAGTTGCTAGATCAAAAAATGTAATTTGACGCAAAACCTTAATTTGTTGCATAGATCCCTCTGCCGACGAAATTGCAATATCATACAATTCTTGTGCTACTGCCTCTTCTATCTTATCCACTTTTATATCTTCTTCTTTTTCAATAATAACAGTATTGTTTGTCTTTTCGTTGTTCTTTTTTGTATCATTAATACAAGAGATTACTGTTTGTAAATTTTCAACATATCGGAACTCTAATATCTCGTTACTACAAACTTTAATTACAAGCTTAGAATAACTTCCCTGAACCATTGTTGAATATGCTTTCACAATATCACTATATTCATAGGAAAACATCTTTTGTCCAATATTCCCGTAGATTCGTTGATTGGTTACAACGAGACTTTGCTCTTTGGTAACAGTCTCTGCCTCTTTCACTTTTTCATCTGCCATTTCTACCGCTTTTTTATGGCACGCATACAAAAATAAAGCTATAGCTACACCTCCTAAAACCAGAAATTTAGCAAATCCACTAAGTTCCCCAAATTGAACATCTTCTGTCAGCATATAGAGAAACACACAGATAGGTGCAACAAGTGGCATTAAAACTCCCATTAATGATTGCCGTTTTGTATTTGTACTGGATTTTTCAACTGATGACGCAGATGTCTTTGCAATAATTATAATTTTTTCTTCCATATTCATACGTTCCTCCGATTATGTACTTTTCGTTATCTTTTAAAAGAAATATATCTTTTTCCTATAT
>JAZNHX010000007.1:0-3596 GCA_045577115.1 Faecalimonas sp.
TTTCTTGTCAACGACATAATAATAATTGAAAGAATCAATGCTACACATAACCCAGCCAAGCCAATGATAATATAAAGTGAATATCCCTCTAATGTAAAGTTACCAAATGAGAATACTCCCTTTTCTTCCTCTACAGGCACATATTCTCTGTAGAGTTGAAGGCTATTTTCTGTTTTCTCATATTGGTAGAAAACTTTTTCACCAAATTCATTCATGACCAAAATATGAATGTAATTCGCAAAATCAGCATTCTCATATATCCAGCCATGCATTGTAATTCCATCAATGGTAACCTCAGAGTATATCATGTTCTCACGAACCTGTTCCTCTTCCATCAAGTCAAATAGAATAACATTTCTTCCCAGGATAGATACCGATCTGAATACAGACGTAATTCCTTTTTCCTCATCGTACATGTAGAAATTCTTTTCGCCCGCTTCAGTTACCATATAAATAAGTGTCATATTAAACTGATTGCTGTGATACGCTGGAACTTCCTGTCCATCTAATGTTAAAGTTGTTGCTTCAAAAGATGCCGGAACACCAATATCTGTTTGATTTCTTACAACGCCCAACTTTTGTTCTCCATATGTAGTATACGCGGTTGGCGTCTCGTCTACATAAACATTTACTATATATTCTTTCTTGTTTCCATTTTCTGCAGTACATGTGATAACAAATCGATTGTTACCCGGAACTACCGCTTGTTCACCCGTGCCTGCAACACTTGCCTTTGCATCACTTGCTGTTGCACTCAATGTAATCTTATCTGTACTTCCGGTTACATTCACACTGTATTCTGTTGTAGCGGAATTAAATTCCGGAGACAAGGTCCCCTCAGAAACAGTAATTGCAGATAAGTTATTATCCTTTGAGCGAGTATCTACCACAACTGTTTTCTTTTTTACAGAAACACTTGCACTCGCAGCCCCTTCCGTCTCTGTATCGTAATTAGCGCCTACACCATTGACCGATACTATACACTTATCAGTTGTAAGCTTGATTTTCGCACTTGTTGATTCTCCTTTGTCAAGAGAAGTTTTTCCAAGTCCCGATACAACCGTTCCGCCCTCTACTCGCATTGATATGTTCGATACAAAATAATTGCTTGCTGCTCTTACCGTAACGGTAAATGTACCTCCTGCTGACACTTGCGATGCACTTGCAGAGATGCTAAGTCCACCCGCTGCATTGGTATCTATTTTAATGCCACTCATCAAAAAGACAAGCAACATCAAGAAACAAAATAGTTTTCTTATTTTCTTATTCATGTTCTCACCCTCGTTATTGTACTATTGCACTTTTATTATCCAAATGGTTACGAAGCTTCACGTAATCTACCGCAGATGTTTTTCCGTCACGGCTTGTATCTGCACTATGAAGATATGCTCCATTTAATGAACTTGCTCCATCCAAATAATTTCGTAGTTTCACATAATCGACAGCAGATAATTTGCCGTCTCCATTGATATCTCCCCTAATTACAACAGTGTAATTAACTGCACTGCCATTCGTTGTAATTGTCATCTGCATGCCGGTAGCAAGTGCTCCGTTTGTAATCTGCGTACCGTCTGCTTTTTTGACTATCACTTGGATATTTGAGTCCAACGCTCTCACTTTGGCAATCTCTCTTTCCACATCACCGCCAACAGCAAATCCCGTCAGGTAATTGCTGGAATTAGAAACATTTAATGCTGACAACACCTCTGTATGTGTTTTTCCTTGTATCTCAATATCCGGTATGTTGATATTTCCACTACCTTCAAATACAACTCGAATATCATTTGCTTTCACATACACATAGTCGCGATTGCTATCATAATGAGCATTTACATCTCTGGCACTTCTGTCAGGCTTTAATGACATGTCAGAAGCAACCTTATAGAACCAAACACCATTACTTTGAATCGAATCCACAATCACCACAGGATAGTCATATATCTTGCTTCCATCACTGGAATCCGTGGTATAAATAACTGTGCTTGCAACATCAGCCTCTTTGTAACAACTGATTTTTCCACTTGAAGCAATTCCGATTGTATATCGACCATAATCAATTTTATCTGTATCGAAATAGTATCCTCTCGCTGCCGCCTTTTCTCCCCAGTATGGATCGGAAGCATACTTAACATTAATACCACTGTGTTTATCTCCGAGATGTGGTCCCCTGTATCTCCAATCTCCGCCATTCAAATAATCCTTGTGCACCCATTCATATGCAAATTCATTGATACAATGTTCCACAGATTTAAATGTATTAGCAGATTCTCCTGGACTGGAATCTACAGCATTTAGCCCAAATAAATTGTTTTTAGTCTTTGCAATTGAGCTAGTTCCCCATCCACTTTCATTGATTGCCACACCAAACATCAAAAGCGCGTTGATTGTGTAAGTATTCTGCGCGGACGCAAAGGCATTTCCTGTTGTCAGCATCACAGATTCCTTTTTATTTGCTGCTATATACGAATTATACTGTTCCGGGGTGAATGGGGCTTTTGTATGCATGGACAAGTACTGATAATAATTATAATATGGTGTGCCTGCATTCACCGCATTACTATATCCACCACTTTGATAGTCCGAAATCATCTTCGAAAAATCATTGTAGAAGTAATGTCCATCATAACTATAGTATTTAATTCCCATTTCTATATAGTCCGGTTTATATCCCACGCGCGTGCTGGTTGAGGATAAAATATTATCCCCATTGTAATAGGTATAGGAATGAACCAAATAGCCGTCTATTGCAGAATAATAACTAATTTCTTTTTCTCCACAATTAGTGTAAGACACGATTTCTTTCTTATGCTCTGCAGGTACTCTCATTACAACGCCTGATAATTTACAAATAATATTACCACTGGAATCTGTGCCGAGATAAGCTGCATCCCCTGCTGATTTACAGTGAAAATATCCTGCTCTACCTGTATCTACCTCATTATAGTCTACCAGTGGATCCATGACTGTCTCCCCGTTAACTACTCTTGGCACACTTTTGAATCTTACAACACCAATGATATTATCCCGGTTCTCCACACCACTTCTTGCGTATGAAAACATTCGAATTTTTGGACTCTGCACGTCATCCATCAATGTCTCCTGCGTGATATCAACCATTACCGGATTTCCTTCCTCGTCCAATATGTAAAAACTATCGACCACTTGGTCTTGCGCCTTAGTATCTATATAAAAAGAAAAACTCGCCAAAAGACACGTTACTATCAGCAACATGCTAAGACAAGTTCTTACGCGTTTTCTCCCCAAAAAATTCATTCTATCGCCCCTTAACAAAAATATTTCTCCCCAAAATTACAACATCATTAATTATTATACAAAAATGTGACGCATTTTGTCAATTGGATACCCCTCCCAATTTGACAAATTGTGTAGGGTTACAATTGATGTGACACCTAATACTATACAAAAACGGTTGAGTCCTTTAAAATGTGAATCGGCAAACCAACATTGTACAAAAAGGAGCATCAACCGTTATGAATACTATAACATACTCACAACGATATTTGCCACATGAAATCAACACAAAATTCTTTGCTGTCAAACTTTATCGCACTGGTGTCGGCGTTCATTATGTTTGC
>JAZNHX010000008.1:0-15138 GCA_045577115.1 Faecalimonas sp.
TATGGCATTAACGAGAAAACAGAGACATTCTGCAAGAAAGAGAAGATACCAAAAGAAGTTAGAAAAATTAGAAAGAAAACAGCAGAAGAAACAGGCAGAATAAAATGCAGGTGCGGTTCATAAGAATCGCACCTGTTTATGTTATAAATTAAACTGACTTAAAAAACTATTGTGATACAACTTTGAAAAGGTCACATCTTCTGCAAACCAATCCGGAGGGGTAAAGGCTTTCGCTTCCTCTTCGGAAGCAAACTCTACCTCGGCCAGAACCAAAGGAGCCAGGTGGCCCTCAAATACATCTAACTCAATGGTGTGCTTCTCGAAAGGAATCATATAACGTTTTTTCACGATTAACCTGCCGTCAATCTTTTCACGAAGATGCTCGTAAGCTTCCTTGTTCAGAGGCAGGTTGTGTTCCTCGCGGACCATGCAGCCTTTTCCTTTATATGTAAGTTCATATTTGTCATTGTCTCTGCGAATGCGAACTACAGGGGCAGTGCAAAGGTATCCTTGTTCCAGATGACGAACAGGATAGATGTCTAGAATTTCAGGTAATTTTTTTGTTAAAAATTTGCGTTCGATTTCCATGTTTTTAACCTCCCACATACTTATAGTAATACATTTGCATTTTCTTTGCAAGTTTGGTACAATTAAAATAACTATGCAGGGCTAAACTGGATGAGCTAGGAGGAAACATCTATGAAACAGGTTTGCGTATTTCTTGCAGACGGCTTTGAGGAAATCGAAGGATTAACCGTTGTGGATTTGCTAAGGCGGGCACAAATTGAGGTGACGACTGTGTCTATTACCGGAGAGAATTGTGTTCACGGTGCACACGGAATTGATGTACAGGCGGACAAATTATTCGAAAATATGAGTTATGAGGAACAGGATATGTTGGTGCTTCCGGGTGGAATGCCGGGAACATTGAATCTTGGAAAGCACAAAGGCTTGGAGGCATTGCTTCGCAAGTTCTACCAGAAGGAAAAATATATTGCTGCAATCTGTGCCGCACCAAGTGTGTTTGGAAAATATGGTTTTCTGGAGGGAAGAACGGCGACAGCATATCCGGGATTTGAGGAGGCTTTGGCAGGAGCCGAGGTTGTGCAAGATGCAGTTGCTGTATCAGATTTTGTGATTACCAGCCGAGGAATGGGAACAGCGATTCCGTTTTCACTAGCACTTATAGAGCAATTGCTTGGAATAGAAAAAGCAGAAGAGATAGGAAAGTCGATTATCTACTATCAGTAGATAGAAAGGGAAGAGAGATGGATACAAAGAAAAGAAATATGATAATTGGTGCAGGTGCTGCTGCAGTTGTAATTATAGTTATTGGTTTATTGGCGGTTTTTGGAGTGTTCCGTGGTTTTAATCCGGAAGGTTATGTGAAGGCTGCTTTGGACCAGACGCTCAAAGGAGAGGTACGAGTTGCTTCTCAGCTGATGGAAGGAACCACCGAGAAACAGTTGCGTGTACAGTATGAAGCAGGCATTACGTCCTTTGTAAAAAACAGCATCACAAGCGGTGTAGAGGTAGATGAAGAATTGCAAAGAAAATATGTTGACCTTTGCAAAAAAGTATTTGGTGCCATGAAGTATGAGGTTGAGGAAGCAAAGGAGGCTAAGGATGGAGGATATGAAGTAACTGTATCCTATAAGCCAGCCGACGTTTTTACCAATTTCATCACAAAAATCGGTGAGGAGACTGCACGCCTTACACAGAAAGTGGAGAATGGTGAAGAGTACAGAGGGACTTTAGAAGAGATTAACAGTCAGATGCAGAAAGATTTCCTGGCAAATGCTTATACACTGTTCGAAGATAGTTATAGTGCCATTGAGTATGGAGAAGAAGAGACCTATGTCTTCACGATTGTGAAGGACGCAGAGGGTATGTATGACTTAGATGAGGCGCAAATCAGCGAATTTATCACAAAAATCTTGAATTTAGATGAAAATCAAGGCTAGATATTTTGTTTGAGTTGTGATATAATTGTTCGGTAAATGTCGAAAGAGATAAGTCGATTGACTTTTCGAATAGATCAAGGAGGATGACAGAGATGAGTTTACAAGTAGAAAAAATGGAAAAAAACATGGCGAAGCTTACAATTGAAGTTTCTGCAGAAGAATTAGAAAAAGCACTTCAAGGTGCGTATAACAAACAGAAAGGACAAATCAGTGTACCAGGTTTTCGTAAAGGTAAAGTGCCACGTCAGATGATTGAAAAGATGTACGGCGCAGCAATCTTCTATGATGATGCAGCAAATGCTTTGATTCCGGAAGCATACAGCAAAGCATATGATGAGAGCGGATTGGAAATTGTTTCTCAGCCAAAGATTGAAGTAGTACAGATTGAAAAAGGAAAACCATTTATTTTCACAGCAGAAGTTGCTACGAAACCGGAAGTAACTCTTGGCGAATACAAAGGTTTGAAAGTTGATAAAGTTTCTAACCGAGTAACTGCAAAAGAAGTAGAAGCAAAATTAGAAGAAGAACAAAAGAAAAATGCAAGAACAATCACTGTAGAAGATCGTGCAGTACAAGATGGTGACGAAGTTGTATTAGACTTCGAAGGATTTGTAAACGGTGTTGCATTTGCAGGTGGTAAGGGAGAGAACTACCCGCTGACAATCGGTTCGGGTTCTTTCATTCCGGGATTTGAAGAACAGTTAATCGGTGTTGAACCAGAAAAAGAAGTAGAAGTGAACGTGACATTCCCAGCAGAATATCATGCAGAAGATTTGGCTGGAAAAGAAGCTGTCTTCAAATGTACAGTACATGAAATCAAAGTAAAAGAACTTCCGGAATTAGATGATGAATTCGCAGCAGAAGTTTCTGAATTTGATACATTAGACGAATACAAGGCTGATATCAAAGCTAAGATTAAAGAGCAAAAGATTGCGGAAGGAAAGAGACAAAAAGAAGACCAGGCTGTAGAGAAAGCAGTTGCTAACGCTACCATGGAGATTCCGGAAGCAATGATCGATACACAGGTACAACAGATGGCTCAGGAGTTTGCTCAGAGAATGCAGTCACAAGGTCTTACAATGGAACAATACTTCCAGTTCACAGGTCTTACAGCAGATAAGATGATGGAAGATATGAGACCACAGGCTGTAAAGCGTATTGAGACAAGATTGGTTCTTGAAGCAATTGCAAAAGCTGAAAACATCGAAATCACAGAGGAAAAAGTAGATGCTGAGATTTCTAAGATGGCAGAGATGTACAAGATGGAAGTTGAAAAACTCAAAGAGTACATGGGAGAAGCTGAAAAAGAACAGATGAAAGCAGATATGGCTGTTCAAGAAGCAGTTACATTGATAGTAGAAAGCTCTGTTGAAGAGTAAGATTTAGGGAGGCAAGTACATGAGCGTAATACCTTACGTCATTGAACAAACAAGTCGCGGAGAGCGTTCTTACGACATTTATTCAAGATTACTAAAGGAAAGAATCATCTTTTTAGGGGAAGAAGTAACAGATGCATCAGCAAGTGTAATCATTGCCCAGTTGTTATTTTTGGAAGGAGAAGATCCGGAAAAAGATATTCATTTGTACATTAACAGTCCGGGAGGTTCCGTAACAGCCGGTATGGCGATCTATGATACGATGCAGTATATCAAATGCGACGTATCTACTATCTGTATCGGGATGGCAGCAAGCATGGGTTCATTCCTGCTTGCAGGCGGTGCGAAAGGAAAACGTTTTGCACTTCCGAATTCTGAGATTATGATTCATCAGCCATCAGGCGGAGCAAGAGGACAGGCAACAGAGATTAAGATTGTTGCAGAACACATTTTGAAAACAAGACATAAGTTAAACCAAATCCTGTCAGAGAATACAGGACAATCATTGGAAACGATTGAAATCGATACCGAGAGAGATAACTTCATGTCAGCACAAGAAGCAAAAGAATACGGATTGGTTGATGAAGTAATTACCAGTCACTAATAAAAAAGTTGAGGGGATGTTCTGAAAGTTGGAGCACCCCTTTTACGCGTAAAATGAGGAGAGAATATGGCAAAAAAAGGTGAAGAAGTCGTGAGATGTTCCTTCTGTGGGAAGGCACAGGCACAGGTCCGTAAGCTGATAGCGGGACCAAATGGGGCATACATCTGCGATGAGTGTGTAGAAATCTGTACAGAGATTATCGAAGAAGAATTCGAATTTGAAGATAAAGATACAATTTCGGAAGAGATCAACCTTCTGAAACCGGAGGAAATCAAGGCATTTTTGGACGAGTATGTCATCGGCCAGGATGAGGCGAAGAAGGTTCTGTCGGTAGCCGTATACAATCATTACAAAAGAATCCTTGCTGATAAAGATTTAGGGGTAGATTTACAAAAGAGTAATATATTGATGTTGGGACCAACTGGATGTGGCAAGACGCTTTTGGCACAGACATTGGCGAAGATTCTGAATGTTCCATTTGCGATTGCAGATGCAACGGCACTTACAGAAGCAGGTTATGTCGGAGAAGATGTGGAGAACATTCTTCTCAAAGTGATTCAGGCTGCAGATGGCGATGTAAAACGTGCGGAACACGGAATCATCTACATCGATGAGATTGATAAAATTACAAGAAAATCAAAAAATCCATCTATTACAAGAGACGTTTCCGGTGAGGGTGTACAGCAGGCATTACTAAAAATTATCGAGGGAACTGTGGCATCTGTACCGCCACAGGGAGGAAGAAAGCACCCACACCAGGAAATGATACAGATTGACACAACGAACATTTTGTTCATCTGTGGTGGGGCATTTGAAGGAATCGATAAGATTATCGAAAAACGTCTTGACCGCACCTCGATGGGCTTTAATGCAGAGGTTGCAAGCAAGAAACAGAAGAATGTGGATGAATTATTGAAAGAGATTCTCCCGCAGGACTTGATTAAGTTTGGAATTATTCCGGAACTTGTGGGACGTGTTCCGATCAATGTAACGCTTGAGATGCTAGATCGCGATGCACTGATTCGTATCCTGACCGAGCCAAAGAGTGCGATTGTAAAGCAGTATAAGAAACTCTTAGAACTCGACGGTGTCGAGCTTGAGTTTGAGCAAGAAGCACTGGAACAGATTGCAGATACAACGTTGGCGAGAAAGACAGGTGCAAGAGGTCTTCGTGCGATTATGGAAAATGTAATGATGGATACCATGTATCATGTACCATCAAACGATACGATAAAGACATGTTTAATTACAAAAAACACTGTGCTTGGTAAGGAGAAGCCGATTTATAATTCGGATGCGCTTACCACACAGAGTGCGTAAAAGTTTGCAAAACGGGTACAGGATTTGTACCCGTTTCCTTTTTGATTTTGAGGGGGCAAATGAACTTAGAATAGGAGAAAAAATATGGAGAACCAATATATTAGCATGCCAATGGTTGCGCTACGTGGAATGACAATACTCCCTGAGATGGTGATTCATTTTGATGTGAGTCGCAGTCGTTCCATTGAGTCTATTCAAAAGGCGATGCAAAACAAAGAACAGAAAATATTTCTCGTGGCACAACGAGAATTGAATATAGAAGAGCCGGAACAGAAGGATGTATATGAGATAGGATGTATCGCGACTATTAAACAGGTGGCAAAAATGAACAAAAACGTCTTTCGTGTCCTGGTTACCGGTGAGGAAAGAGCAAAATTAGTGCAGATGACAGAAGAGAATGGCTGTCTTCTGGCAGAGGTAGAGACGGTTGAAGATTACAACGATTATGAACCTGAACAATTGGCAGAGTGTCCGGAAGCAAAAGGACTTCAGGAGATTTTCTTTGAATACACCATGAAAAGTGGCAAAGTGCCAAAGGATGTAGTTGCTCAGATAGCAGATATTAAGGAATTCAAGAAACTGGTAAATCGTATTGCCGCCAGTGTTCCGTTTGACTACATCAACCTTCAGGACATTTTGGAGGAAAACGACCTGTACAAACGATGTGCGTTATTATCATTCAAACTGACAAATGAGATTGCTGTTGTAGGACTAAAAGAGAACATTCAGGCCAAAGTAAAAGAACGCATGGAGAAACAACAGAAGGAATTCATTCTCCGTGAGCAACTGAAAGTCATTCGTGAAGAACTTGGGGAAGACAATGTACTTTCAGATGCAGAAGAATTTACAGAGGCAACCAATAAAATGGAGGCATCTCAGGAAGTCAAAGATAAACTCATGAAAGAAATCGGTCGTTTCAAGAGCGCAATGCAAAATTCGGCAGAAAACGGTGTGACAAGAACCTATATTGAGACTATGCTCGAAATGCCATGGGACAAGAAGGTTTCTGAGCGCATCGACTTGGAGGCGGCAAAAAATATTTTGGAGGAGGACCACTACGGACTTGAGAAAGTAAAAGAGAGAATCTTGGAATTCCTTGCAGTTCGCAAGTTGACAAGTAAAGGGGAAAGTCCGATTCTCTGTCTGATAGGACCTCCGGGAACCGGTAAGACATCTATTGCAAGATCTTTGTCACAGGCATTAAACAGACCATATGCACGTATATCTCTAGGCGGTGTGCGTGATGAGGCTGAGATTCGCGGTCATCGTAAAACCTATGTGGGAGCGATGCCTGGGCGTATTGCAAATGCACTTAAATTGGCAGGCGCAAAGAATCCTCTGATTCTCTTGGATGAGATTGACAAGGTAAGTAACGACTATAAAGGCGATACATTTTCAGCACTTTTGGAGGTTCTAGACAGCGAACAGAATGTGAAGTTCCGCGACCATTATCTAGAGGTTCCATTAGATTTATCTGAGGTCATGTTTGTGACAACAGCAAACACCCTTCAGACAATTCCAAGACCGCTTCTTGATCGTATGGAAGTGATTGAAATCAGTAGCTATACAGAAAATGAGAAGATGCATATTGCAACAAAGCATTTGATTCCAAAACAGTTTGCAAAGCACGGTCTTACAGAGGAACAACTTGTAATAGGAGAGTCTGCTATCTGGAAAATGGTGCGTAATTATACAAAAGAAGCCGGGGTCAGACAGCTTAAGCGAACCATTGGAGAGATATGCAGAAAGGCAGCAAGAGAGATTTTGGAAGAGGGTATCTGTCCGGTAGTTGTAAGTGAAGAAAATGTTGGAAGATATCTTGGCAAAGAGAAGTTCCGCTACGATATGATTAACCAGACAGATGAGATAGGAATTGTCCGTGGACTGGCATGGACCAGTGTTGGCGGTGACACGTTAGAGATTGAAGTGAATATTATGCCTGGAAAAGGAGATATTCTATTGACAGGACAACTCGGAGATGTTATGAAGGAATCAGCTAGAGCTGGAATCAGTTACATCCGTTCAGTTGGAGAGGAGTATCAGATTGCTGAGGATTTCTTCGAAAAGCATGATATTCACATTCATATTCCGGAGGGGGCAACACCGAAGGATGGTCCGTCAGCAGGTATTACGATGGCGACGGCGATGATATCGGCGATTACCAAACAGAAGGTTCGTGCAGACGTCGCAATGACCGGAGAGATTACACTTCGTGGAAGAGTGCTTCCAATAGGTGGTCTTAAGGAAAAATTATTGGCGGCAAAAAGTGCCGGTGTGAAGACTGTTTTTGTTCCGGAAAAAAATATGCGTGATGTAGAAGAGATCTCGACTGAGATTACAGAAGGATTGGAGATTATACCGGTCAGTCATATGACAGATGTGCTGAAGATTGCACTGGTATGTGAGGAATAGGAAAATGAAGATTAAGAATGTAGACTTACAGATTGTTTGTGGAATTACAAGTACATTGCCTGAGACGGATAAGGTAGAAATTGCATTTGCCGGCAAATCGAATGTAGGGAAATCGTCTCTTATCAATGCACTTATGAACCGCAAGGCACTTGCGAGAACATCGGCGACCCCTGGTAAGACACAGACTATCAACTTTTATAATGTCAATGATATGATGTATCTGGTGGATTTACCGGGATATGGTTATGCGAAAGTCTCAGAACAGGAGAAGATTAAGTGGGGAAAGCTTATTGAACGTTATCTCAATACCTCAAAACAGTTAAAGGCTGTGTTCCTTCTCATTGATATCCGTCATGATCCGTCGGCAAATGACAAGATGATGTATGATTGGATTGTGGCACAAGGATATGAGCCGATTATTATTGCAACGAAGCTGGATAAGATTAAAAGAAGTCAGGTTCAGAAGAATGTAAAAGCAATCAAAGAAGGGCTAAAACTTCGTCCGGGAACAGTTGTAATTCCGTTCTCTGCAGAGACGAAGCAGGGCAGAGAAGAGATATGGGAACTTATGGACAGTTTTGTTTTAGGAGAAACAGAGGTGGAATAGATGGAAAATACACGTCCGTATTGGAAGGTAATTGTAAGTCTGGCATTTAGCCTGCTTGCCACAGCACTTGTAGTTGGACTTGGAATCGCAGGGATTCGGATATTTGCTCCATTTGTCGTAGGCTGGATTATCGCATGTATCGCAAACCCAGTAGTATGTTGGCTAGATAAAAAATTAAAGATTCAGAAAAGATTGGGCTCTGCGCTTATTATTGTTGTTGTTATCGCTGCGGTGATTGGATTGGCATACTTGATTATCAGCATGTTGGTGAGAGAAATCGGAAGCTGGATTGTCAGTTTGCCAGTTGTATTCGATTCCATTACAGCTGAGATGAAGGAGCTGGCAGATGGGCTGAGTGGATTTTGGAAGGTGTTGCCTGAGTCTGTGAGAGATGCAGGAAGTGGTTTTGTAGATAATCTTGGTAATGCATTAGGTGGTTTAGCTGCTAATTTAAGTGAACCAACCGTTTCTTTAGCAGGAGATGTAGCAAAGCAGATTCCGTCTATTGTGATTGGTGCATTTATGGTGATTCTGTCAGCATACTTTTTCGTGGCGGATAGAGACTTAGTGCTTTTGTGGGTGAAAAAAGTAACTCCCGAAGCTGTTTATACAAGGGCTTCCTCAGCAATGTCTTATTTTAAATTCGCGGTAGGCGGATACTTTATTGCGCAGTTTAAGATTATGGCAGTGGTAAGTACGATTCTGTTTATTGGGTTGAGTTTGCTGAAAGTGGAATATGCGATAGTACTTGCAATCTTGATTGGACTTTTGGATTTTCTTCCGTTTTTCGGAACAGGTACTGTATTTGTTCCTTGGTGCATTTACACCGTTTTGACGGGTGAATATATGCGGGCATTATTTTTGCTTATCATTTACGTCATCACTCAGGTGGTGCGTCAGTTGATTCAACCAAAACTGGTGGGAGATGAAGTGGGACTCAAACCACTTCCAACGTTATTGCTTATCTATGTTGGTTATAAATTGGGCGGATTCCTGTGGATGATACTGGCAGTTCCGCTTGGCATGATTCTCATCAATATGTATAAGACAGGAGGATTCGATTATATTCTGGATGATGTGAAGATTTTGGTGAAGGGAATTAAAAGTTTGAGGGAGTAACTCATGGAGAAATTCGTTTTAAAATCAGAATACAAGCCAACCGGCGACCAGCCGCAAGCCATTGAAAAGTTAGTTCAAGGCTTTCGTGAAGGCAATCAATGCCAGACTTTACTTGGGGTTACAGGTTCCGGTAAGACCTTTACTATGGCGAACATTATTGAAAAACTGAATAAACCGACCTTGGTAATTGCGCATAACAAGACCTTGGCGGCACAACTTTACGGGGAATTCAAAGAGTTCTTCCCGGAGAACGCGGTGGAATATTTTGTTAGCTACTACGATTACTACCAACCGGAAGCCTATGTGCCATCGTCTGACACATACATTGCGAAGGATTCTTCCATGAACGATGAGATTGATAAGCTTCGTCACTCCGCAACAGCAGCACTTTCAGAACGTCGTGACGTGATTATCGTGGCTAGTGTATCCTGCATCTATGGTCTTGGTTCTCCAATTGATTATCAGGAGATGGTGATTTCACTTCGACCGGGCATGATTAAGGACCGTGACGAAGTGATTAAGAAGTTGATTGAGATTCAGTATGACCGCAATGAGATGGACTTTAGGCGTGGTACGTTTCGCGTGCATGGGGATGTGCTTGAGATATTCCCGGCGTATTCGGAGAAGATTGCGTATAGAGTGGAATTCTTCGGAGATGAAGTGGACAGAATTACAGAGATAGATGTTTTGACTGGTTCTATTATTGATGAGATTGGCCATGTTGCTATTTATCCGGCATCTCACTATGTTGTCGCACCTGAGACGATGAACCGTGCAACACATGCCATTGAAGAGGAATTAGAAGAGCGTGTGCGATACTTTAAGAGTGAAGACAAGCTTTTAGAGGCTCAGCGTATTGCGGAGCGCACGAATTTTGATATCGAAATGATGCGTGAGACGGGATTCTGTTCCGGTATTGAGAATTATTCGAGACATCTGACCGGACTGAAGGCAGGAGAACCGCCGCACACTTTAATTGATTATTTTCCGGATGACTTTCTGATTATGATAGACGAGTCACATATGACGATCCCGCAATTGGGAGCAATGTATAATGGTGACCAGTCGAGAAAGTCTACATTGGTAGATTACGGATTCCGTTTGCCGTCAGCGAAGGATAATCGTCCACTGAACTTTGGTGAATTTGAAAGTAAGGTGAATCAGATGCTGTTCGTATCTGCCACACCGGGCAAATATGAAGGACAGAATGAACTGCTCCGCGTGGAACAGATTATTCGTCCGACCGGACTTTTGGACCCACAGGTCGAGGTGCGTCCAATTGAGGGACAGATTGACGATTTGATTGGTGAGGTTAACAAAGAGGTCGCGAACAAGAATAAGGTGTTAATTACAACACTTACAAAACGCATGGCAGAAGATTTGACTGAATATATGCGCGAACTTGGCATTCGTGTGAAATATTTGCATTCAGATATTGATACTTTAGAGCGTACCGAGATTATCCGTGATATGCGTCTTGATGTGTTCGATGTACTGGTGGGAATCAATCTGCTTCGCGAGGGGCTTGATATTCCGGAGATTACGTTGATTGCGATTTTGGATGCAGATAAGGAAGGATTTCTTCGTTCGGAGACGTCGCTCATTCAGACGATTGGGCGTGCGGCGCGTAACTCGGAGGGGCATGTTATCATGTACGCAGATACGATTACAGACTCTATGAGACGCGCGATGGAAGAAACTGAGCGTAGACGAAAACTGCAGATGCAGTATAATATAGAACATGGACTTACACCACAGACGATTAAGAAAGCGGTTCGAGATTTGATTAGTATTTCTAAGAAGGTAGCAGCCGAAGAACTTCGCATGGAAAAAGATCCTGAGTCTATGAGTAAGGAAGAACTCGAGAAACTAATTAACGACGTTTCTAAACAAATGCGAAAGGCAGCGGCAGAGCTTAACTTCGAGGTAGCTGCACAGTTACGTGATAAGCTGATAGAACTCAAGCAAAAATATCAGGAGATAGAACAAGATGAAACAGTATATTAAGATACGAGGTGCTAAAGAGCACAATCTGAAAAATATAGATATCAACATTCCGCGAAATGAACTTGTGGTTTTAACGGGCTTAAGTGGTTCTGGAAAGTCTTCGCTTGCATTTGATACCATTTATGCGGAAGGTCAGAGAAGATATATGGAATCCTTATCTTCCTATGCGAGACAGTTCCTTGGACAGATGGAGAAGCCGAATGTAGAGAGTATAGAGGGGCTTTCTCCGGCGATCTCGATTGACCAGAAGACAACGAACCGTAATCCGCGTTCTACTGTCGGAACAGTGACGGAGATTTATGATTATTTTCGTCTCCTTTATGCGCGAATCGGTATTCCGCATTGTCCGAAGTGTGGCAAAGAGATTAAGAAGCAGACCGTGGATCAGATGGTAGATCAGATTATGGAGCTTCCGGAAGGAACGAAGATTCAACTTTTGGCTCCGGTTGTGCGCGGGAAAAAGGGACGTCATGAGAAACTCTTTGAGCGTGCGAAGAAGAGCGGATATGTGCGTGTCCGTGTGGATGGCAATTTGTATGAATTATCTGAGGAAATTACGCTAGATAAAAATATCAAACATAATATCGAGATTATTGTGGACCGTCTGGTTGTTCGTCCGGGGATCGAGAAGCGTATGACAGATTCGATTGAAAATGTGATGGAACTGGCAGAGGGACTATTAATGGTAGATGTTATTGGCGGTGAAACACTTCAATTCAGTCAGAGTTTCTCTTGCCCGGATTGTAATATCAGTATTGAAGAGATTGAACCGAGAACTTTCTCGTTCAACAACCCGTTTGGCGCCTGTCCAACCTGCTATGGATTGGGATATAAGATGGAATTTGATGTAGATTTAATGATTCCGGATCAGAGTTTAAGCATTGCCGAAGGTGCAATTACAGTTATGGGCTGGCAATCCTGTACAGATGAGTCGAGTTTTACTAGAGCAATATTAAACGCGCTTAGTAAAGAATATAATTTCTCTCTTGAGACTCCGTTTGAGGATTATCCACAAGAGATTAAAAACATGCTGATTCATGGAACCGGTGGTAAGACCGTTAAGGTGCACTACGTTGGCCAAAGGGGCGAAGGTTACTATGATATCGCTTTTGAAGGTTTGATTCGAAATGTGGAGAGAAGATATCGCGAAACGGGCTCTGAGACTATGAAGGCAGAATATGAGACGTTTATGCGTATCACACCTTGTCATGATTGTGGTGGACAACGTTTGAAACAGAGTGCGTTGGCAGTTACTGTCGGTGGGAAGAACATTGCAGAGATTACATCTCTTTCTATTGAGAAACTAGAACAGTTTTTAAATGAATTAGAACTCACGAAGACACAGGAATTGATTGGCGAGCAAATCTTAAAAGAGATTAAGGCGCGTATCCGTTTCCTGATGAATGTAGGTTTGGATTATCTGACATTATCGCGTGCTACAGGAAGCCTGTCAGGCGGAGAGGCACAGCGTATTCGACTGGCAACACAGATTGGTTCCGGTCTGGTTGGAGTAGCATATATATTGGATGAACCTAGTATCGGACTTCATCAGCGCGATAATGATAAACTTCTGGGAACATTAAAACACCTTCGTGACCTAGGTAACACCCTGATTGTGGTGGAGCATGATGCTGATACAATGTTGGAAGCAGACCACATCGTAGATATTGGCCCGGGTGCCGGTGAACATGGTGGACAAGTGGTTGCTCAGGGAACCGCACAAGAGATTATGGCATGTGAGGAGTCTATCACAGGACAATATCTGAGTCGTAAGATACAGATTCCTGTTCCGGAAAGTCGCAAAGAACCAAAAGGGTGGCTGAAAGTAATAGGTGCTTCAGAAAACAATCTAAAAAATATTGATGTGGAGATTCCGCTTGGTGTCATGACTTGTGTCACCGGTGTATCCGGTTCGGGAAAAAGCTCACTTGTAAACGAAATAATTTACAAGAGTCTGGCAAAGAAGTTAAATCGTGCAAGAACAATTCCGGGAAAACACAAGGGAATTGAAGGTGTAGAACAACTAGATAAAGTAATTGACATTGATCAGTCGCCAATCGGAAGAACGCCGCGTTCAAACCCGGCTACGTATACAGGGGTATTTGATATGATTCGAGATCTGTTTGCAGCTACTTCCGACGCAAAAGCCAGAGGTTATAAGAAAGGCAGATTTAGCTTTAATGTCAAAGGCGGACGATGTGAAGCGTGTTCGGGAGATGGCATCTTGAAAATAGAGATGCATTTCCTTCCGGATGTCTATGTGCCGTGTGAAGTGTGTGGTGGTAAACGATATAACCGCGAGACATTGGAAGTGAAATATAAGGGAAAAAGCATATATGACGTTCTGGATATGACTGTCGAAGAAGCTCTTACGTTTTTTGAAAATGTACCAAGCATTCGCAGAAAGATTCAGACGCTATACGATGTAGGGCTTTCTTACATTAAGCTGGGCCAACCATCGACAACATTGTCAGGTGGTGAGGCACAGCGCATTAAGCTTGCCACAGAACTTAGCAAAAGAAGTACCGGAAGAACCATTTATATATTGGATGAACCAACAACGGGGCTCCACTTTGCGGATGTGCATAAATTAACAGAGATATTGCAAAGATTAACAGCAGATGGCAATACAGTCATTGTAATAGAGCATAATCTGGATGTCATTAAGACTGCAGACTATATTATCGACATCGGTCCGGAGGGTGGAGACAAAGGAGGAACGATTATAGCGCAGGGAACACCGGAGGAGGTTGCCGATAATCCAAAGTCATATACCGGACACTATATCAAAAGAGAATTGCAGGTTTTGGAATCCTGACACAATTGCACAATAAAAAGAGAAAAAATCAAAAAAGTCTTTCCATTTATTAGAAATTCTATTATAATATTAAAGATGTTGAGAGTAAGACGAAAGATAATAGAATAGATAAGAGCAGTGAAAGGAGAAATCAGATGTCAGTAACAGATATCGGAATCGATTTGGGGACAGCCAGCGTGCTGGTCTATGTGAAAGGAAAGGGTGTTGTTCTGAAAGAACCATCAGTAGTAGCATTTGACAGAGATACCAATGAAATTAAGGCGATTGGTGAGGATGCGAGATTGATGCTCGGAAGAACGCCGGGTAACATTATTGCGATAAGACCTTTGAGACAGGGTGTTATCTCAGATTACACAGTAACAGAAAAGATGATTAAATACTTCGTACAGAAGGCAGTAGGAATTCGACTTTTTAAGAAACCTCGTATCAGTATCTGCGTTCCGAGCGGTGTGACAGAAGTAGAAAAAAAGGCAGTGACAGAGGCAGGCTATGCAGCAGGTGCCAGAGAAGTGCACTTGATTGAGGAACCGGTTGCGGCTGCTATCGGAGCAGGCATTGACATTGCAAAACCTTGTGGCAATATGATTGTGGATATCGGTGGCGGTACTTCGGATATCGCAGTTATCTCACTGGGAGGAACCGTTGTGAACACTTCTATCAAGGTTGCAGGAGATGACTTTGATGAAGCTATCGTTCGCTATATGCGCAAGAAACACAATCTGTTAATCGGTGAGCGTACAGCGGAAGATATCAAGATTAAGATTGGTACAACATATCCGCTTGTTGACGATATGGTGATGGAAGTTCGTGGACGTAACCTGGTGACGGGTCTACCAAAGACTGTAACGGTTACTTCTTCGGAGTCAGAAGAAGCGCTCAAGGAGACGACCGCACAGATTGTAGAAGCAGTT
>JAZNHX010000009.1:0-7657 GCA_045577115.1 Faecalimonas sp.
ATGGTTGGAACTTACAACTGTCAATGTATTCTTCGATTTCCTCAATAATTTGTTCGATACGGCTGCTCATTTCTTATATTCTCCTTCTCTCTTTTATCTTTTCTGTTACTTTCTCCACTACAAATTCCGGTACAAACTGTGTAATATCACCGTCGTAACTAGCGACCTCTTTTACTGTTGTGGAGCTCAAGTACGAATAATCAAGACTGGTAGTTAAAAATAATGTCTCCACATCGGAATTCAGTTTGCGATTTGTCTGCGACATCTGTAATTCATATTCAAAATCTGTGATTGCACGTAAACCTCTCACAATCACCTTTGCATCCATCTTCTTGGCAAACTCAATCAGCAAGCCTTCAAACGGAATAATCTTCACATTTTTTAGATGTTTCGTAACTTCGCGTAACATTATAACACGTTCTTCGACAGAAAACAACGGCGTTTTTGCTTTATTTTGCAATACACCGACAATTAATTCATCAGAAATGTGTGCTGCCCGCTCAATAATATCGATATGTCCGAAAGTAACCGGGTCAAAACTTCCAGGATAAATGGCTCTAAGCATATATTAAAACGCCTCCTTTTCCAAAAAAATATGTTTATTTGTTTTATATATTTTCTCTTTTACTATTACAAATCCTAATTCTTTAACATAAGAAAAATCAGTATCCAAAGATGCTTCAACAATAATCAGTCCATCCCCTGAAAGTAATTTTGATGTACTCAAATATTCCAACACCTTTTTCTCTAAGAACTGATTGTATGGCGGATCCATGAAAATATAATCAAAAACTTTTCTACCTTCCATACGACTGAGTGCATTGATAACATCCGTCTCATACACATCTGCTCTGTCGGCAAGTTTCGTATATGCAAGATTCTCTCTGATACATGCAATCGCCTTTTTGCTTTGCTCTACAAAACTTGCATGTGCTGCGCCACGGCTTAAAGCTTCAATTCCAATTGCTCCACTTCCGCTGAAAAGATCTAAAAAATTAGAATCAGCAAGATATTCCGAAATCATATTAAAAAGTGTCTCTTTGATTCTATCAGTGGTCGGTCTTGTATCCATGCCTTCTACCGTTTTCAGTTGTAATCGTTTTGCAGTCCCCGCAATGACTCGCATTGAAATGCCTCCTTTGGTTGTTCTTGTAAATTATACAAAGAAGAAATAATATTGTCAAGAAACGGAAAAAGAGTGCAACTCTTTCGAGTTACACTCTTTTCCTACTCATATCTAATCTCTCGATTATTTACCTGACATCTGTCTTTCTTGTTGTTCGATCATTTTCTTAACCATATAACCGCCAACTGAACCGTTCTGTCTAGATGTTAAGTCTCCGTTGTATCCTTCTTTCAAAGGTACTCCAAGTTCACTTGCTACTTCATATTTAAATTTGTCTAATGCAGCTTTTGCTTCTGGAACTGCTGCTCTGTTTGATGAACGACTTGACATGTTCTTTTCCTCCTCATTCTTTCAATTACTTTTCTGTAACTTTATGTTACAATTCTAGTATGTGATGATTAAAAAAAGATACACTAGCAGTTGTTTCATCTTTTGCCATTTTTTGAAGTGTTATAAAGTGGTTTCAAGCAAACCTTCTTTTATATAAAAATTCAAATATTTTTTTAAGTTTTGATTCTCCTCCGATTCCAGATTTGGGTCTCTTTTTATAAGCTGTGCTGCCGCCTCGCTTGCATGTTGAAGAATCTTTGCATCCTGAAATACGTCTGCCACTTTGAAGTCAAGCACACCACTCTGTCTGATTCCAAACAAATCGCCCGGTCCGCGAAGTTTGAGATCCTCGCTCGCAATATAAAATCCATCATTTGATTTATTCAATATTGAAAGACGTTCTTTTGTATCATTCGTTTTTGAAGCACTCATGAAGATGCAATAAGACTGATGTTTTCCACGTCCGACGCGGCCTCGAAGCTGATGAAGCTGTGCAAGTCCAAATCTTTCGGCATTCTCTACCAGCATTACAGTTGCATTCGGTACATTGATACCAACTTCGATAACTGTTGTGGAGACAAGCACTTGTATTTCATTTTTCCCGAACTGTTCCATAATGGCATCCTTCTCGGCTTGTTTCATTTTCCCGTGCAGATGTCCTACTTTAATACCATGTCCCAATTCATCTTGAAGTATTCTCGCATAATCAATAACATTTTCGGCTTCGAGGAATTCGCTTTCTTCAACCATTGGGCATATGACATAACACTGTCTACCTTCCGCAACTTGTTTTTTTATAAATGTATAGGCTGTGTTTCGATAACTGGTATCAACCACACAATTTTTTATCGGCAGTCTGTTTGCCGGAAGTTCATCAATCACTGAGATATCGAGGTCTCCATATAAAATAATTGCCAAGGTTCTTGGTATCGGTGTTGCACTCATAACCAGTATATGTGGTGTCTGTCCTTTTTCTGCGAGTTTTTCGCGTTGTTTGACACCGAAGCGATGCTGCTCGTCTGTGACAACCAAAGCCAAATTCTTATATTTTACTTTGTCTTGAATCAGCGCGTGAGTTCCGACAATGATATTCGCTTCGCCGGATGCAATTCGTTCATAACATTCTTTTTTCTCTTTTGCAGTCATGGAGCCGGTAAGAAGTTCTATTTTTAATGGAATATTGTTTTCTTCAAAAAGTTCTGTGATAGATGTATAATGCTGCTTTGCCAAGACTTCCGTCGGTGCCATCATCGCGCCCTGATAACCGTTGATTCCTGCAAGCACTAGTCCAAGTGACGCGATAATTGTTTTACCGGAACCAACATCACCCTGCACCAAACGCGACATTACACGTTCCCCACACATGTCACTCTGAATCTCCTGCCATACCTTCTTCTGCGCATTAGTAAGTTCATATGGAAGACGCTGAATCAAATTATCTACTACTTCATGACTCGAAAATACAAATGTATTCTTAGTCTTCTCGTTTGTCTCCTTCATACGCCTTAGCGCAAGAATGAAGATTAAGAACTCCTCAAACGCAAGTCGTTCTCTCGCATGATAAAACGCTTCTTTATCCTTTGGAAAATGAATCTGACGAATCGCATAGTTATACTCTGCTAAGTGATTTTCTAAACGAATACTCGGTGGCAGGAACTCTCTTTTTAAGTCCAAATATTCTATCGCCTGTTTCATGGCCTTCATAATCACGTTGTTACTAAGTCCTGTCGTTAACGGATAAACAGGTTGCATCGTGTTTTCCTTGGCATTATACGTCGCGCTGGGAAAGAAAATCTCCGGTTGCTCCATGCAAAGAGAACCTCTCCGCTCCACGATACGGCCGCGAAGTGTAATTACGCCGCCTCTTCCAAGTGTATTCTTTAGAAACGGCATACGGAACCATGTCGCCTTCACAACACCGGTCAAATCTTTCACATGAATTGATGTGATATGTAGATTTTTTGCCTGATTTACTTGTACTTTTCCATAGATCGTCCCTGTAATCGTCACCACAGTTCCTTCCCGAATCTCGCTGATTGGAATCGGAGACTCATAAATATCATAGCTTCGAGGATAATAGTGAAGCAAATCACCAACGGTATGGATATTCAGTTTTTGAAACAATTTTTCTGTCTTATCGCCAATTCCTTTTAATTTGCGAATCTTAGAATACTCGTTCATATAAATCTCCTGTTATTTGCAAAAGAGATTGCGAAATCCGCAATCTCTTTCGTTATACTTATTCAACAGATATTACATAATAGTAAATCGGCTGTCCACCCAAATGCGTATCAATATCAACATTTGGATATAACTCTTCTAATTCTTCTGTAAGCTGCATTGCATCTTCTTCAGAAACATCAGCTCCGTAATAAACGCTAATCAGTTCTGAATCTTCATCTACCAATTCTGCAAGCATTTCTTTGGTTGTAGAGGCAATATCCGTTCCAACTGCAAGAATACCGCTGTCTCCGATTCCCATGATATCATCTTTGTGAATTTCTTTTTCATCAATACAGGTATCACGTACTGCGTAAGTCACCTGTCCAGTCTTCACATATTGGATAGCATCCATCATAGCTTCTTCATTTTCTTCTGCCGTCATATCCGGAACAAAATTGATGATAGCTGTAATTCCCTGTGGTACTGTCTTTGTAGGGATTACGATGACATCTTTATCCTCAACAAGAGATTTTGCCTGATTTGCAGCAAGGGTAATATTTTTGTTATTCGGGAAGATAAATACATGTTTTGCATTTACCTCATCGATTGCCTGTAGCATATCATCCGTACTTGGGTTCATGGTCTGACCACCTTCAATAATATAGTCAACGCCTAATTCTTTAAATATTTCATTGAGACCTTCACCGATAGAAACGGCAATGAAGCCAAACTCTTTCTGTTCTACTTTTTCTTTTGCTTTCTGTTCCTTCGCTACCTTCTCTGCATCACGAATTAGTTTTTCTTCATGTTCTTCACGCATGTTGTCAATCTTCATGCGAGTTAACTGACCATATGTTAATGCTTTTTGAATTGCAAGACCAGGATCGTTCGTATGAACATGAATTTTCACAATCTCATCATCAGCAACACATACGATTGAATCACCGATTGACTCAAGGAATGCCTTGAATTCTCTTTCGTCATTGTCTGTGAATTCTTTCTCTGTCATGATGATGAATTCTGTACAATATCCAAACTTAATATCAGCGTTTGTCTCTGCACTTACTTTTATATTTACAGATGCGCTTGGTGCAATCTGGCTGTAGTCAATTTCTTTTCCAAGGAATGCATCATAAGCACCCTTAATTACTTCTAAAAGTCCTTGTCCACCGGAATCCACAACGCCAGCTTCTTTTAATACTGGAAGCATCTCCGGCGTCTTTGCAAGTACTTCTTCTGCATGAGCAATTACTTGTGGAATAAATTCTTCCAAATCATCCACTGTCTCAGCAAGTTCTATTGCCTTGTCAGCGATTCCTCTGGCAACTGTAAGGATTGTTCCTTCCTTCGGCTTCATAACTGCCTTATATGCTGTCTCCTTTGCTTTTACACAGGCATTTGCAAGTGTAACAATATCAATCTCTTTTGTCTCTTTAATAGCCTTTGTAAAGCCACGGAACAACTGAGATAAAATAACGCCCGAGTTACCGCGTGCACCGCGAAGCGAACCTGAAGAAATCGCTTTTGCCAAAGTTTCCATGTTCGGCTTATCAAGAGCAGCCACTTCTTTTGCGGCTGCCATAATTGTCAATGACATATTGGTTCCTGTATCACCATCCGGAACAGGGAAAACGTTCAATTCATTAATAAATTCTTTCTTTGCCTCGATGTTCGCAGCACCAGCCAAAAACATCTTCGAGAGCAATTCCGCATTTATTGTATTAACTGCCACAATTAGTTCCTCCTTAATCAATCACTCTTACGCCTTCAACGTAAATGTTGATCTTATCCACTTCCATACCGGTGAATTCTTCTACTCTATATTTCACATTACCTACAAGGTTCTCACATACTGTTGAAATACTAACGCCATACGCAACGATAACATGGAAATTAATTGTGAGTTTATTATCGTCAGAGATTTCCACTTGGATTCCGTGTGTCAGGCTTTCTTTCTTAAGTAATTTAACCAGACCGTCCTTCATGCTTACAGCTGCCATACCAACGATGCCAAAGCATTCTACTGCAACGGTTCCTGCATATTTTGCAACTACCTCAGGTTCAATTGTAATGATACCTAAATCTGTTGTCATGCTACCTTTCATATCTTTTCCTCCAATTCGATATAATGGATTAATATACATTTGCACGTACTTAACATACGTATTATACTCTATTTTTACTATTTTTACAACAATAATATTTTTTGTGAAATTTATACTTGCATTATTTGCCTATATCTGTTAAAATACGTTTGTTGTGAGTCTGATAAGACATTAATATCGTTAGGAGGTGCAACCATGGCTAAATGTGCTATTTGTGAAAAGAGTGCTCATTTTGGAAACAACGTAAGTCACTCTAATAGAAAAACACCAAAAATGTGGAAATCAAACGTTAAATCTGTAAGAGTTAAAACAGAAGGTGGTTCTAAGAAAATGTATGTATGTACTTCTTGCTTAAAATCAGGCAAAGTAGAACGTGCTTAATGTATTACAGAACATATTAAAAACGAGATGTGTGGAGACATCTCGTTTTTTTAATTCCTATTAACAACAAAATAAATTATATCCCAGAAGCAGACATATCATCGCAATCAAAACGTCTATAAATGTTTTCGGAAGTATCATACTGAAGATAATCCCTAGTGCAATAAAAAACAATGCAAAACCACATATCCGTTTCATGTCTGACTCCCATATAATCTCTTATTATACTATATGCGAATAACTTGACCTTATTGCTTATCAGCCTCATCTAACATTTCATCAATATCTTTTTCTGTCACTTTTCCCTCTTTTTTATCAGAAATGCGGTCCATCACATCCGGAATCAAATCAAGAAGCTTTGTAATGGTATCCTGATTCTTGATATTTACAAGTCTGGTCTTTCCGTTTTGAATTACAAGAACTGCGCTCGGAGATATCTTTCCGCCAAGACCACCTGCTCCCTTTTCTTTCTTCTCTTCGTTGTATGCACCTGCACCAACTGCAAACGAAACATCTACAAGTGGTAAAATAATCGTCTCTCCAATGTGAATTGCATCTCCTACAACTGTCTTAGATGAAACCACACTATCCATTCCTGTAAACAATGCTGCTACGGTTGAATTAAATTTGTTCTCTGCCATTTTACTTACTCCTTTAATTTGATTTTAACTTTTTATAATCTCTATAAGTTTTTCTAACATAACGATTAAAGAACAGACGCCATAGAAGAGCTGCAAGATGAACCATGCGAATATGTCCTTTGATATATAAATCACCTTCTAATATCTTCTGCTCAAAGTCGGGGTATATCTCCACTTGCTCTCCGTAAAACGGATATACGATGCTAAGTCCTGCAAGCATCTGTCCGGTTCGATATGGATCTTCAAATCCAAACTTTACAAAACCTCTGATTCTGCGCGGACGCAAATGTTTTGCAAGAATTCCAAGTTCTGTTTTCACGATTTTAAATGCTTCTACATGCACATCATCTGTGAGAAACGAAGTGACTTTTTCCTTTGTTTCCCAGAACGATTTTATTTTATCACATATTTTAAAGATTGTATATTTTATCTTTTCAAACCATGATTGTTTTTTACACTGCGCCTTTGATGACTTAGGCGTTGTCTTCGCAACGTTTTCCTCCTCCGTCTGTTCGGTTGATCTCTGTCGTTCTGAATCATCGCTGTTCTCAGACGGTTCAATATCTTCTTCTAGCACATCGTCATCTTTCTTTTCCGAGCGGGTAGATTCCGCATGGTCTTTGTGATCAAATGTTTTCCACCCAATCCGAACCTGCCAATCCGATTGATTATCTTTATATATATAATAGGCAGTAAACAGATGTAAAAACCAATGTGCTTTTGCTTCAAATGACAGTCCCTTAACGCCTTCCTCTGTTTTGGCCTGAACAAAATAGTTCGCAGGCATAAGGAACACAGTGCAAACGAGCAATATCAGAATTCCCAATATTGCAAGCAGTATCATACCTATTATTTTCAAAATCAAAAATAGTATATGTAGCATCTTTACACCTATACATTTCCTTCTTCAT
>JAZNHX010000010.1:0-35348 GCA_045577115.1 Faecalimonas sp.
ATATTTGACAAACTATAATGAGAGTATGATAAATTCCTGCCGTTTAATACCAATCTTTCTCCTAAGATTAACAGACAAAGAAAGGAGAAAAAATGGTAAGAAAACGAATAACAAAAGAACAAAAACAGCAGAGAAATTTAGAACGAATCAAGAACTTTAGGCTTCTCGATGATGATTTTATGACTGCATGCTTTCAAGATAATATTGAAGCTACGGAATTGCTTGTTCAAATCATCATGGGAAACAATGATTTACATGTGATTGATGTAAAAACACAATACACAGTAAAGAATATTCATGGGCGATCTGTACGATTAGATATTTATGCTACTGATAATCTTAATAAAAAATACAATATTGAGATTCAGAGGTTAGGTAGTGGTGCGGGGGCAAAGAGAGCACGTTTGAATAGTTCATTGATAGATGCAAGAGAAATACCGGAGGGAATAGATTCAGAGGAACTACCAGAGACGTATGTTATATTTATTACAGAAGGGGATATTCTTGGAGACGGTCTGCCGATTTATCATGTAGACAGGTATATATCAGAGAGCGGTAAACTGTTTGGAGATGAGGCACATATTATATATGTGAATGCAGAAGCTAAGGATGAGTCCCCTTTGGGACGTTTGATGGCAGATTTTTCATGTACAAATCCTGAAGATATGTATTATTCAAAGTTGGCGAAAAGAGTTCATTATTTTAAAAGAGATATGAAAGGAGTTGACATTATGTGTAAAGCAATGGAAGAAATGGTACAAGAAGAAAGATATGAGGAGAAATTAGATATAGTAGAAAATCTTCTTGAGTTAGGAGATATGTCTGATGAAAGAATAGCAAAAGCGACAGGTGTTTCATTGGAAGAGGTTCTTGAAATTAAGGAGGAGTTACAGTTGGCACTTGAAGAAGCAGAAAGGATTGCAAAGGACCCATCCGTGAAAGGTTACACAGATGTAGATGAACTTTTTGCAGATTTAAAAAAATAATATTGAATTACTGAGAGGCGCAGCAAATTTGCTGTGTCTCTTTTTGCATATTTCCACAACTTGTACATATATTGTCTAAAGAGGTGAGGCAAGTGAAGTACAAGCAGATCATGAATATCCTTTCAAATGATATAAAAAGTATTTTAGAGCGAGAAAAACTGCAATTTGATTACTTACAGGAAATCAGATTGCGCGCAGTCTATCCGATTATATTGCTCTATGCTGGAAAAGAAAAGATATTGTCCATCAAGGCAACTGAGCGTAGCATTCGGGAAACACTGGATTATGTCAGCAACTACTCACTGTATGCTTATGAAAATGAACTCAAACAAGGCTTTATCACAATTGAGGGTGGTCATCGCGTAGGAATGGCAGGCCAGGTCTTAATTGAAAATGGACGAGTTAAGAACTTAAAGTATATATCTTCACTAAATATTCGCGTATCCCATGAAATTGTTGGTTGTGCAGACAAGTTGTTTCCATACATAACACACAACAAGCAGATGTATCACACGCTAATTATTTCACCGCCTCGCTGCGGAAAGACTACGTTACTTCGTGATATGATTCGTCAAATTTCAGATGGAAATGAGTATGTAAAGGGTTGCACAGTAGGTGTTGTAGATGAACGTTCGGAACTTGCAGGCTGCTATCAGGGAATACCGCAGAATCATATGGGCATGAGAACAGATGTATTAGATGGTTGTCCGAAGGCAGAGGGGATGTTGATGCTTGTGCGTTCTATGTCACCACAGGTAATCGCAGTGGATGAAATTGGTGTTCCGGAGGAGGTACAGGCTATCAAATATGCCATGCACTGTGGATGTAAGATGGTTGCTACGGTACATGGAGAGTCGATTGAAGACATTCAGAGAAAACCACTTTTGGAGCAGATGATAAGAGAACAGGGTTTTGAACGTTATGTTGTTTTAAACAATAGAAAGCGTGTAGGAGAGATTGTAGGTATTTATGATGCGTCTCACAACTGCATACATGAGGAATTTGTGTCATGGTAAAGTTCATAGGAAGTATTTTTATTATTACTGCAACAACCAGCATTGGTTTTTCTAAAAGTAATGAAATGCAATGTCACCTGCACGAACTAGAAGAACTGAAAAAACTATTTTGTCTATTACGAAGCGAACTACAATACACACATGCACCTTTTGCAGAAGTATTTTCTAAAATCAGCACAAAGACAAGCACGACTTATCAGGAGTGGATGTCGCACCTGAGTCAGAGATTAAATAACAAAACAAGAGGTTCCTTTTGGGAAATCTGGTGCTTGTCCATCACAGAGGATTTGATTGGAACAAGCTTAAAAGAGGACGAGTTAGAAGAACTAAAAATTATAGGAAAGAACATGGAGTACATAGAAAGTCTGGATTTATTCATCGAACAGTTGGAATATAGAATAAAAAATACAAGAGAAGCATATCAGTCTAAGCGAAAATTATGTAAAAGCATGGGAATTATGGGAGGAATATTTCTTGTGATTCTATTATTGTAACAGGAGGAAAACATGGGTGTCAGTCTGATTTTTAAAATTGCTGCAGTGGGAATATTGGTGTCTATATTGAGTCAGGTATTAAAACATAGTGGAAGAGAGGAACAGGCGTTTCTGACGAGCTTTGCAGGGCTTCTGTTGGTTCTGTTTTGGGTGCTTCCGTATGTCGTAGAACTGTTTGAGCAGATTCAACGGTTGTTTGAATTCTAGAGGTATAGAAAATGAATATCATGCAAGCTGGAATTTTAGGAGTAGTGGGCATCTTGTTGGCAGTACAGTTAAAGCAGGAAAAATCGGAAGTGGCGGTATATCTCAGCATTGGTATCAGTCTGATTATATTCTTTGGAATATTGGATAGTCTTGAAGTCTTAGTCGTAACAGTAAAGGATATCAGTAATTTTATTCAGATAGACAGTTCTTATATTGTGACTCTGATTAAGATGTTGGGAATCACTTACATTGCAGAGTTTTCTGCAGGACTTTGTAAAGATGCAGGATACTCGGCGATTGCAACGCAGATTGAGATGTTTGGGAAGTTGACAATACTGGTACTTAGCCTGCCAATTTTGCTTGCACTTCTTCGAACAATACAGGAGTTTTTGCAATGAGAAGATGGAAAGCTCTAATACTAATTATTTTTCTTATGTTTCCCATGACTGTAAAGGCCACAAGGACTCAGGAGTTAACGCAGAACACAGACGAAACACAGAATGAAAAAAATGCTTCAGAAACAACGGAAGAGGCAGAAGCAGTTTCACTGGAAGACGTGCAGGAATCTTTGCTACAAAAAATTGACTTTTCTGAAATAGATGGCATGCTCGCCGAGATATTTCCAAACAAAAAGTTAAACGTTCGTGAGGTGCTGGGTAGTCTAATAACCGGTGATTTAAAACTCTCATTTGAACTCATCAAACAAGTGATTGTTGACCAGTTCACATACGAACTCAGAAATAGCCGTTCTGGTATGATATATATTTTGTTGCTTGTGATTGTAGCAGCAATCTTTACAAATTTTTCGAGCGTATTTAAGTCCACGCAAGTGGCGGAGATTAGTTTTTCGATGCTGTATATGTTTCTAATTACGATAGTCTTAAATAACTTTCGTATCTTAGTAGATGCGGCATCTATGAATCTGGAACGACTACTGGAATTTATGAAACTGCTTGGACCGGTTTACTTTTTTGCAGTAGCACTTGCGTCAGGAAGCAGTACATCCGTCATGTTTTATCAGCTCACGTTACTTCTCATTTTCTTTGTGGAAATGTTGATTCTGAACTTTTTGATTCCGGTTACCCAGATTTACCTGATGATGCGAATCTTAAGTGAATTGTCGCCACAAATACATTTGACAAAATTTGCAGAACTGATAGAAACAGTGGTGTCGTGGACACTGAAAACCTTACTAGCAGGCGTTGTCGGCTTGAATGTCATTCAAGGTCTCTTATCACCGGCGATTGATGCAGTGAAGAGAAGCATCATCACAAAGGGAACTGGTGCTATCCCGATTATCGGGGATGCTATTAGTGGTACGGCAGAGGTGGTATTTGGAACAGCGGTTCTTATCCGAAATGGAATCGGTGCAGTTGGAATGATTGTCTGTCTTGTTATCTGTCTGGCACCGCTAATACAGATGGCAGTGACCGCACTTTTATACCAAGTGATTGCGGCACTCATTCAGCCGATTTCCGATAAACGCATGGTGGATTGTGTCAGCAGCATTGCAGATGGCTCAAAAATGTTGCTTCGGATTGTATTTACGACTGCGATGTTATTTTTACTTACGATTGCAGTGGTTGCTGCAACAACAGGAGGATAAGATATGATTACATTTATCTATGACTGGATGGGAAATATCGCATTTTATCTGGTGATATTGGTTGCGGTGATGCAGATGATACCTCAGAACAGTTATCAGAAATACATTCGTTTTTTTGCCGGAATGATATTAATTTTGATGCTTGCAGGTCCGATACTTCGCATCTTTGGTATGACTGAATTGCAAAGCACAGCATATCAGAATGCATTGCAGGAAATCGAGGATGCGACGGGATATATGGAACGCATCATCAGAGAGGAGGCGAACGTTGGAAATTAATTTTCTGAAGTCATTACCTAAGAAAAACACATGGATGATTCTGCTTTTGGTTGGAGTGCTTCTTGTTGTGATTGCGATTCCAACCAAAACAGAGCCGAGGGACAGTTCCCTTTCCATATATGACGAAACGGGGCAAGAAGCAACAGATATGGAAAAACGTTTACAAAACCTGCTTCAGCAAATGCAGGGGGTAGGTGAGGTACACACAATGATTACTTATCGGGAAGACAAACAGGTAGAAGGGATCGTAATCATAGCAGAGGGGGGCGGAGATGCCGTTGTTGTACGAAATATTACAGAGGTTGTACGGGCATTATTTGATGTGGACTCGCATAAAATAAAGGTGATAGAGAAAAAACAAAATCAATAGGAGGGTGTGTTTTGAAACGTATATTTAAGAAAAATCAGATTATGATATCGGCACTGGCTGTAATGATAGCTGTTGCAGGATATCTCAACTATTCCGGAAAGTTATTCGGAGATGGTGCTAAAAAAGTGGACAATGAACTGGCGAATCAAGAACTTCTGGATATTAGTCTGGAAGAAACGGCGGAGATTGACAGTCTTGACAGCGAGGTAAATGAAACTCCAGGTGAAGCAGTGCTTACAAGTGGAAATAAAGTGGTAGCGGAAGCTAAAGTTGCAAGAGAGCAGGTGCGTGCAGAGAACAAGGCAGTTTTGCAGGGAATTATTGATAATAAGAACCTTTCGGAAGAGCAAAAGAGTGAAGCAGTAGCTGAGATGATTGAGATGACAAAGATCGCAGAACTTGAGACGAGCGTTGAGACAATGCTTCTTTCTAAAGGCTTCTCAGAATCTGTTGTCACGATTACAGAAACTGGCGTTGATGTGGTTGTAAACGGTGCAGAACTTACCGACGCACATCGCGCCCAGATTGAGGACATCGTGACTAGAAAAACAGGTGTGGAAGAAAAAAATATTGTGATTACTCCAATGCATTAAAATCTGTTTGCAGAGAGATACTAGATGTGATAAACTATCAAGGTATGCAAAGAATTGTAAAAATTAGGAGATAAATATGTCACAGATTACAAATGAGATTAAGAAAAGAAGAACATTTGCAATTATTTCCCATCCCGATGCAGGTAAGACAACGCTGACAGAGAAGTTTTTGCTCTACGGTGGTGCAATTAACCAAGCTGGTTCTGTAAAGGGAAAAGCGACTGCAAAGCACGCAGTTTCTGACTGGATGGAGATTGAGAAGGAGAGAGGTATCTCTGTTACTTCCTCTGTACTTCAATTTAATTATGATGGGTATTGCATTAATATATTGGACACACCGGGACATCAGGACTTCTCAGAGGATACATATCGTACACTGATGGCTGCTGATTCAGCGGTGATGGTAATCGATGCATCCAAAGGTGTAGAAGCACAGACGAGAAAACTTTTCAAAGTATGTGTGATGCGCCATATTCCAATCTTTACGTTTATTAATAAGATGGACCGTGAAGCACGTGATACTTTTGAACTTTTAGATGACATTGAAAAAGAACTTGGAATTGCAACCTGTCCGATTAACTGGCCAATCGGATGTGGAAAAGAATTCCGAGGTGTATTTGACCGTGAACATCAGGAGATTGAACTATTCTCAGACACGCAGAAGGGAACGAAGATGGGTGATGTGAGAAAAATCGCAATAGATGATTCGGAAGTCGATTCGTTAATTACAGAAGACCAAAAGGCACAGCTTCTTGATGAGATAGAACTTCTCGACGGTGCAAGTGCAGAGTTTGATTTAGATTTGGTAAGCAAAGGTGATCTTTCACCGGTATTCTTTGGTTCGGCGCTCACAAATTTCGGTGTGGAGACATTTTTACAGCATTTCCTTAATATGACAAGCTCGCCACTTCCAAGAATGTCAGACCAGGGAAGCATTGATCCGATGGAAGAGAAGGATTTCTCCGCTTTTGTATTCAAGATTCAGGCGAATATGAATAAGGCTCACCGTGATAGAATTGCATTTATGCGTATCTGCTCCGGAGAATTTGAGGCGGGTATGGATGTGTTCCACATTCAAGGAGGCAAGAAGGTTCGTCTTTCTCAGCCACAGCAGATGATGGCGAGTGAGCGTAAGATGATTGAGACTGCCTATGCGGGTGACGTAATCGGTATCTTTGATCCGGGTATATTCTCGATTGGTGATACGCTGACAACATCGCCAAATAAATTTGCTTACGAAGGAATTCCAACTTTTGCACCGGAGCATTTTGCGAGAGTGCGTCAGGTGGATACGATGAAGCGTAAACAGTTTATCAAGGGTATCAACCAGATTGCACAGGAAGGTGCCATTCAGATTTTCCAGGAATACAATACCGGTATGGAGGAAATCATAGTAGGTGTGGTAGGTGTACTTCAGTTTGATGTACTCAAATATCGTCTGGAAAATGAGTACAACGTGGAAATTAAACTTGAAAGTCTGCCATATGAGCATATTCGCTGGATTGAAAATGAAGAGATTGATCTGGACAAATTGGTTGGAACTTCTGATATGAAGAAGATTAAGGACTTAAAGGACAGACCGCTGTTACTCTTTGTCAACAGCTGGAGCGTACGAATGACTTTGGAACGAAACGAAGGATTAATTCTATCCGAGTTTGGTCGCTCTTAAACATATAAAAAGTTTCTATTTGCAAACGCTCATAAATTTGTTATAATCAAAGAAGTAGTAAACCAAACTAGGAGGTTTTGGAGTATGGGAAAAGAAATGAACAATGAATATAAAATTCAGTTAGAGAATAATCGCGGTGAGATTATTGTTGCTGACGAAGTGATTGCAGTAATCACAGGACTTGCAGCAATGGAAGTAGAAGGAGTTGCTTCTATGGCAGGAAATGCAACAAGAGAACTCATCAGCAAGATTGGCATCAAGTCACTTTCCAAAGGCGTGAAAGTCGATGTGCTTGAAGATGTTGTGACAGTGGATGCAACACTGAATCTGAAGTACGGATACAATGTAAAAGACGTTTCTGTAAAGGTACAGGAAAAAGTAAAAGTTGCAATTGAGAACATGACAGGACTGAAAGTTGCAGATGTTAATGTTCGTGTTGCAGGAATTGAAGTAGTTTCATAAGAAAAATGTTTAAAAGGGAATTCCGACATGGTCGGGATTCTCTTTTTGCATATTTATGCACAAGAAAGTTGCCAACACCTCGCCAAATGTAGTATAATAAACAATAATGCGAAAACTTAAGGAGAAATGGAAAATGAGTAGAACAGAACTTAGAGAGCATATTTTTAGAATGTTATTCCGCGTGGAATTTAACAATGCTGAGGAAATGAAAGAGCAAGAGCAATTCTACTTTGAAGAACTGGAGGAAGCCACAGGCAAAGACCAGGAATATATTTTGAACAAATACAGAGCAATCGATGAGAAGAAGGAAGAGATAGACAAGCTTCTCAATGAGGTTACAGAAGGATGGAAGACGACTCGTATGAATCGCGTGGACCTTACCATTCTTCGTCTTGCAACTTATGAGATTAAATGGGATGAGGATGTTCCGACTGGAGTTGCAATCAATGAAGCAGTTGAACTCGCAAAGAAATACAGCAGTGATGACGGTCCGGCATTTGTCAACGGTGTCTTAGCGAAGGTTGCAAATTAGGGGTAATTCGATGCGTAATGTATATTCTGTAAAACAGGTGAATGCATATATCAAAAATATGTTTACGCAAGATTTTATGCTCAGTCGCATCTATGTAAAGGGCGAGGTTTCCAACTGCAAGTATCACACGTCGGGCCATATTTATTTTTCACTCAAGGATGAGTCCGGTTCCATCGCGTGCATTATGTTTGCAGGTCAGAGAAGTGGTCTTGGTTTTCGTATGCAGGACGGTCAACAGGTGATTGCACTCGGGAATGTGACCACATATGAGCGAGACGGAAAGTATCAGTTGTATACAAAAGAAATCATCTTGGATGGTGCAGGGCTTTTGTATGAGAAGTTCGAGGCATTAAAGCGAGAACTTGGCGAGATGGGGATGTTCGCCGAGGAATATAAGCAACCGATACCGAAGTTTGCAAAACGAATCGGCATTGTGACGGCACCGACGGGAGCTGCGATTCGTGACATTATGAATGTATCAAGCCGAAGAAATCCTTATGTACAACTCATCTTATATCCGGCTTTGGTGCAGGGAGAGGGAGCGGCAACTAGCATTGTAAAAGGAATCAAGATGCTGGACAAACACGGTGTGGATGTGATGATTGTCGGTCGAGGAGGAGGTTCGATTGAAGACCTTTGGGCATTTAATGAGGAGATTGTAGCAAGAGCCATCTTTGATTGTAAGACACCGATTATTTCCGCTGTCGGACATGAGACAGATACGACGATCGCTGATTACGTAGCGGATATGCGAGCACCGACACCGTCAGCGGCAGCAGAGTTGGCTGTATTTGAGTATCAAGCTTTGGAAAATTTCTTAGAAGAAAAACGTTTGAAATTAAAGCGTACATTATATCAGAAAATACAGCTCACGCGTATGAAGTTAGAGCGTTATCGTGTGAAGATGAATTATCTGCATCCGCGCACGAGACTTCAAAAGCAGCAACAACGAAGTCTAGATATAGAGCAGCGAATGCGAAGTGCCATGGACATCAAACTTGGGATGGCGAAGCAGAGATTGGCGATAAAGATTGAACAGATGAAAGGTCTTTCACCGCTTACAAAGTTAAATCAGGGATTTTCTTATGTCACATCAGAATCGGGAAAAGTGATTAAAAGCGTGGAACATGTAAGTGCAAATGACAGTCTTAAGATTCACGTGACAGATGGAATTGTGAAAGCGAAAGTGGAAGATACTTATAAAGGAGGACTACAATGAGCGAGCAATCATTGGAAACAGTATTTGAACATTTAGACGAGATTGTAGAGCAGTTAGAATCGGAAGATATCTCTTTGGAGGATTCTTTCGGGCTTTATCATAAAGGAATGGATTTACTCAAGGTGTGCAACGAAAAGATTGACATGATTGAGAAAAAGATGATGATGTTAGATGAAAATGGAGAAGAGCATGAATTTTAAAGAAGAACAGACAAAACGAGTTGAGACAATTGAGAAGATTCTGAAAAAATATCTTCCAAAGCAGGAAGGTCATCAGAAGGTCATCATGGAAGCCATGGAATACAGCGTGATGGCAGGTGGAAAGAGACTTCGCCCGATGCTGATACAGGAGACTTATAAACTGTTTGGGGGAGAAGGTGAACTCATCGAGCCATTTATGGCAGCGATGGAGATGATTCACACATATTCACTTGTTCATGATGATCTGCCGGCGATGGATGACGATGATTATCGCAGGGGAAGAAAGACAACCCATGTGGTTTACGGGGAAGCAATGGGCATTCTGGCGGGAGATGCGCTTTTAAACTTTGCATTTGAAACCGCAGCAAAAACATTTACCATGTTCCCGGAAAAAAGTCTTGAGATTGGGAAGGCTCTGCAGGTGCTTGCAGGGAAAGCAGGTATCTTTGGCATGATTGGTGGACAGGTAGTTGACGTGGAAAGTGCGGGAAACAGCATTTCTAAGGATGTGCTTGACTTTATCTATGAGCTTAAGACAAGTGCGTTGATTGAATCATCGATGATGATTGGTGCTATCTTAGCAGGGGCAGATGATACATCCGTTCAGACGATTGAAAAAATCGCAAAGAATGTTGGAATCGCATTCCAGATTCAGGATGATATTCTGGATGTGACAAGTACCGTAGAAGAACTTGGCAAACCGATTCATAGTGATGAGAAAAATGAGAAAACTACATATGTGACATTGGTGGGACTTGAAAAAGCCAAAGAGTACGTTGAGAATATTTCTATGGAGGCAATTGAATTGCTCGGAACATTTAAGACAGAAGATTCTTTCTTAGAAGAACTTTTAAAAGCACTAATTCACAGAAAAAAATAAAGGGGTGCTCTTATGATATTAGAGCGTATTCAAAAAGCAAACGATATTAAAAAACTAAAGTGGGAAGAACAGGATGTATTAGCAGCAGAGATTCGTCAGTTTCTCGTGGAGAAGTTAAGTAAAACGGGCGGACATTTGGCGTCGAATCTGGGAGTAGTGGAGCTTACAATGGCGATGCATCTGGCATTTTCACTTCCTAGGGATAAGATTATATGGGATGTCGGTCATCAGTCTTATACACATAAGATTCTAACCGGCAGAAAAGAAGGATTTGATAACTTAAGACAGTATGGTGGCATGAGCGGATTTCCTAAGAGAAAGGAAAGTAACTGCGATGCCTTTGATACAGGACACAGTTCGACTTCTCTTGCGGCAGGCCTTGGTTATGTGGAAGCGAGAGAACTTCTCGAAAAAGACTACAAGGTGGTATCTGTCATCGGTGATGGTTCACTGACCGGAGGGATGGCATTCGAAGCACTCAACAATGCAGCACACCTAAAGAGCAATTATATCATTGTTCTGAATGACAACAATATGTCCATCTCTGAAAATGTGGGTGGCATGTCCATGTATTTGGATGGACTTCGAACCGCTGATTTTTATAACGATTTGAAGAAAGGTGTAACGAACACCCTGAATAGGATTCCGGGTGCCGGTGAAAAAATCGTAAAGGGCATACGCAAGACAAAGAATAGTATCAAACAACTATTCGTGCCGGGAATGTTATTTGAAGATATGGGTATTACCTATCTCGGACCAGTGGATGGGCATGATATTAAGAAATTATACCGCACCTTTAAGGAAGCACAGAAGTTGGACAATGCTGTATTAGTTCATGTGCTTACAAAGAAAGGGAAAGGCTATGCACCGGCAGAGAAGATGCCTTCGAAGTTCCACGGCGTAAGTCCGTTTGATGTGCAGACGGGAGCTGGACTTGCAACGAAAAAGACAGATTCATACACAGATGTATTTGCTGATATTATGTGTAAACTAGGCGAAAAAGAGCCTAGACTTGTCGCGATTACGGCAGCAATGAAGGATGGAACAGGACTTAGTAAGTTTCAGGAAAGATTTCCTGACAGATTTTATGATGTTGGTATTGCTGAGCAGCATGCGGTTACATTTGCAGCTGGGCTTGCAGCGGCGGGCATGAAGCCGGTATTTGCCGTATATTCCTCATTTTTGCAGAGAGGGTACGATCAGATTGTGCATGATGTGTGTATGCAGAATCTTCCGGTTATATTTGCAATAGACAGAGCAGGTCTTGTCGGCAATGATGGAGAGACACATCAGGGTGTGTATGATGTTGCATATCTAAGTCATATTCCGAACATGACCATTCTTGCACCGAAGAACCGCAAGGAATTCGAAGATATGATGGCATTTGCAGTTGCACATCATGGTCCGGTTGCGATTCGTTATCCAAGAGGCAATGTCTATGACGGACTGGCAGAATATGCAGCACCGATTGTGTATGGTAAAAGCGAAGTCATTCAAAAAGAATCTGATATTGCGATATTTGGCTATGGACATATGATGGAAACAGCGGAGCAGGTATGGACAAGTTTAAAGGAAAAGGGCTATTCATGCAGTCTCATTAACAGTCGTTTTGTAAAACCGATAGATACAGATGTTCTGGATGAGATGGCAGAAGGACACAGATTGTTTGTCACGATAGAGGATGCGGCTGTTGCAGGAGGATATGGTGACAGTGTCATGAGATATGTATCTGGACAAAATATGGGCGTTCAAGTCATGACAATGGGTGTTCCGGATTGCTTTGTGGAGCACGGTAATATTGCACAACTTCGCGAGCAGATTGGACTTGATAATGTGTCCATTGTAGAAAAAACAGAACATGCGTGGGAGAATCTATGAAAGAGCGTTTAGACGTATTACTTGTAAAACGAAATCTGGCTGAGTCCAGAGAAAAAGCAAAAGCAATTATCATGTCAGGAAATGTGTTTGTGGAAGGTCAGAGAGAAGATAAGGCCGGGAGCACATTTCCAGAGGAAGTGTATATAGAAGTCAAAGGCAACAAGCTTCCGTATGTCAGCAGAGGCGGTCTTAAGTTAGAAAAGGCTGTTGCAAATTTTGATGTAGAATTAGAGGGCAAAGCGTGTACAGACGTTGGTTCCTCTACCGGCGGATTCACTGACTGTATGTTACAGAACGGTGCACGAAAGGTATTTGCCATCGATGTCGGAACGAATCAACTTGCGTGGAAATTACGCCAGGATGAGCGTGTAGTCTGCATGGAAAAGACGAATATTCGCTATGTGACACCGGAGGACATCGGGGAAGAGGTTGATTTTTCTTCGATTGACGTGTCATTTATTTCGCTCACAAAGGTTCTGCTTCCGATTCGCAATTACCTGAAAGCAGATGGACAGATTGTTGCACTGATTAAGCCGCAGTTTGAAGCGGGACGCGAGAAGGTTGGGAAAAAAGGTGTTGTGCGTGAAAAGAGTACGCATTTAGAAGTCATTGAGATGGTGTTATCCTATGCTGTTTCTATCGGATTCAAGGTATTGAATCTCGATTTTTCACCGATTAAAGGTCCGGAAGGAAACATTGAATATCTGGTACATTTAGAAAAGACAGAGGAAGTGGGAACACTTGCAGATGTATCCATAGATTGGAAACAGATTGTGGAGAATGCATTTGAAACATTAAGTAAATCGTAAAGTGAGGATGAAATATGAACAAGTTTTATATCATCACAAATTTATTAAAAGACAAGACGCTTGAAACAACGTATCGAATCAAAAAATACATAGAGGAGCATGGCAGAGAGTGTGTCCTGGCAACACCCGAACGCATTCTACCAGAGGGAACAGATTGCGTACTGGTGCTTGGCGGAGATGGAACCTTGATGCGTGCTGCTAGAGATATGCACGCATACGATGTACCGTTGCTTGGAATTAATATGGGAACGCTTGGATATCTGACAGAGGTGGAATTGCAAAACGTGGAGGAAGCATTAGACCAGTTGTTTGAGGGAGATGCGCAGGTGGAAAGACGTATGATGCTTGTGGGTACCATCAATGGTGAAATAGATGAATTGGCATTTAATGATGTTGTTATCACGAGACTTGGTGTACTTCGTGTCATTCACTTCAAACTATATGTCAATGGAGAACTGCTCAATTCCTACCATGCAGACGGAATGATTGTATCTACACCAACTGGTTCTACAGCCTATAATCTGTCAGCAGGTGGACCGATTGTTGAGCCGACAGCATCCATTGTTGTCATCACACCGATTTGTTCTCATGCACTGAACACCAGCAGCATTGTATTATCTGCCGATGATGAGATTATGATTGAGATTATGCCTGATCGTGAAGGAAATGAGCAAACTGTAGGAGTTTCATTTGATGGAGAACATAATCTGGAATTAAAAACCGGAGACAAAATCGTGATTCGAAAATCAGAGTCAGAGACTGAACTTCTAAAGTTAAGTGATATTAGTTTCTTAGAAAGAATGAGATGGAAGATGAAAGGAAACTAGAAATGAAAGTAAACAGACATCAGAAAATCGTAGAATTGGTAAATAAATATCATATTGAGACACAGGAAGAACTTGCTGATCTTTTGCGGAAGGAAGGCTTTCAGATTACGCAGGCAACCGTATCCAGAGATATTCGTGATCTGAAACTTACAAAAGTTCAGACTGATGATGGAAGACAAAAATACGTTGTATTAAAAGCAACGGAGAATGCGCTTCGTGATAAATACACACGCATTTTAAAAGATGGATTTGTGTCCATGGACATGGCACTTAATATTCTTGTGATCAAGACAGAGACAGGTATGGCGATGGCAGTTGCAACAGCAATTGATGAAATGCACTGGCATGAGGTAGTAGGTTGTATCGCCGGGGACGATACGATTATGTGTGCGATTCGTACAGTTGAAGATGCTGCTACTGTTATGGAGAAGATACGCAAGATTGTATTATAATTTAAACAAAAGAGAGTCTTTGGGAGACAACCATGTTACACAATATATATGTAAAGAATCTCGCATTGATTGACGAGATTGAGGTAGAACTTAAGAAGGGACTGAACATACTGACAGGAGAAACCGGAGCCGGAAAGTCTATCATTCTCGGCTCTATTAATCTTGCGCTTGGTGGAAGATATTCTTCTGATATTCTACGAAGTGAAGATGAAGACGGATACGTAGAACTTACATTTTTTGTAGAAGATGCTGAACAGGAAGAATTGTTAAAATCAATGGACATATTCACAGAAGACGGTGTGGTTGTGTTGAGCAGAAAAATGATTGGTAAGCGCAGTGTCAGTAAAATAAACGGAGAGACCGTTTCCAATGCACAATTAAAAGAAGTTGCAGGGGTTTTGATTGACATTCACGGGCAACATGAGCATCAGTCGCTTCTATATAAGAAAAATCACCTGAACATTTTGGATGCATATGCAAAAGACACCATCAAAGATGTTAAGGAACAAGTTTCAGAGGCTTATACTGTTTATAAAACATACAAAGAAGAATTGGAAGATGCGAATCTCGATGAAAAAGAACGTAACAAAGAGATGAGTTTTCTGGAATTTGAAATAAATGAAATTCAGAGCACGAACCTCAAGGAGAACGAGGACGAGATTCTGGAAGAGCAGTATCGACGAATGGTAAACGGTAAAAAGATTACCGGAAATCTTGAAGAGGCATATGGATATACTGCAAGTGATAACGCTAACGCCAGCGATTACCTGAGCAGAGCAATTCATTGCCTGTCTGATGCCGCGCGTTATGACGAAAAAGCAAATGAGTTATATGAGCAATTGTCCGAAGTGGATAGTCTTCTGAATGATTTTAATCGAGAACTTTCTATATATAGTGAGTCTTTTGAATTTTCGGAAGAAGAGTTCTATGAGATTGAAAAACGATTAAACGAAATCAATCGTTTGAAATCAAAATATGGAAACAGTATTGAAGACATCTTTGCATACTGTGAAGAGAAAGAAGAGACACTAAGGAAACTGCAGGATTATGATTCTTATATCGAAGCATTACAGAAGAATCTTACAAAAGCCGAAGCACAGCTCAAAGATGTAACGGATGCATTGTCGGAGCTTCGAAAAATAGCTGCAAAAGAGTTGGTTGCACAGATAAAAGTAGGTCTTTTAGATTTGAATTTTTTAGATGTAAAATTCGAGATGATATTTGCGAAAACAGAGCATTATACAGCTAATGGAACCGATGAGGTAGAGTTTATGATATCCATGAATCCGGGTGAACCGGTTCGTGCACTGGGCGATGTGGCTTCTGGTGGTGAATTGTCGCGTATTATGCTTGCAATCAAGACTGTGCTAGCAGATAAAGACCGCATAGAGACATTGATTTTCGATGAAATTGATGTTGGAATCAGTGGTAGAACGGCCCAGAAGGTATCTGAAAAGATGGCGTATATTGCAAAGAATCATCAAGTGATCTGCATCACACATTTAGCTCAGATTGCAGCGATGGCTGATGCACATTATGCAATTGAAAAAAATGTCACAGATGGCAAAACCAAGACAAGCATTTCCTTGTTAAATGCAAACCAAGAGATAGATGAACTTGCACGAATCTTAGGCGGTGCAGAGATTACAGAGACTGTAAAACAGAGTGCGGCAGAGATGAAGGAATTGGCAAAGCGTACAAAATAAAACCAGATTGAAAAGAGAGATATTCCACATAATAAAGCAGAAACTTAGCGAAGAAAAGTTTCTGCTTTTTTTCGTCTATATAAATATTGAGGAGGGTGTGGAATGAGAAAATGGTGGTATCAGCGGATTCTTGTTATCATGTTAGTATTAACAATGACAATGGGAACAGGTTTTGGTGTGAAGCAATTAGAGGCAAGTGAAAAAGAACAGATTGTCAGTAGTGGAGGAAGTAACGAACAATATGTTATCCCTGGTGGGATGGCAATCGGAATCTATATGGAGACAGACGGCGTGCTGGTTCTCTCGACAGAGTGTATAGAATGTGTAGATGGAAACGAATATGAACCTGCTAAAAATCTTGTAAAACCAGGAGATTATATTGTTGGATTCAACGGGGGAGAAATTGACAGTAAAAGAGAACTGGTTCAGGCAGTAAATAGATTAGAGTCATCAGAAGTGATATTGAAACTGCGAAGAGATGAGGAATATATTGATGTAAAAATGCAATCCGTAGAGGTGAAAAATGACCAATATAAGCTTGGCATCTGGGTAAAGGATAGCATTCAGGGACTTGGGACAGTTACTTATTTGACGTTAAGTGGTGAGTTTGGTGCATTGGGACATGGGATTCATGATTCTGAGACGAATGAGCTCATTGATATTTCAAAAGGTTCTGTTTATAACACAAATATCGTAGGGATTCAAAAAGGTGTAAAAGGGGAACCCGGTGGCTTAGAAGGCGTAATCATTTACAGAAGCAGTAACAAACTTGGCGTTATTGATGACAACACAGAGAATGGTATACATGGTTCTATTAGCGATGTAGAGAAGATTTGCGAAGACATGGAGCCGGTAGAAATATGCAAAAAAAACGATATTCAGTTGGGAAAAGCCAGTATTTTATGTTGTGTGAATGGAACAGTAGAAGAGTATGAAATTAGAATTAAGAATACGGATTCCTACGCGAAAGATGCAAACAAAGGGATCATTATAGAAGTAACAGATGAAAAACTCTTGGAATTAACAGGAGGTATTGTACAAGGGATGTCGGGTAGTCCAATACTTCAGGGTGGAAAAATTGTAGGTGCTGTGACACATGTGCTTGTCAATGACCCGACGAGAGGGTATGGAATCTTTATTGAGGATATGATAAAACCATGAAAAAACCAATAAAAACCATCTTGACAAACCAAGGTGGTTTTTTTATACTCTAATGGTTAGCAATGACTAACTAAAGTTATATAAGGAGAACATATATGAAAATAGTTTTAAATTACCTACTCTTAATCAGTTTTATTATCACCAATCTTGTGCCGATTACAGGCATACATATTCACAAATTGGCATCGGTATTTTTTCTATTACTCTGCATTGTACATACTGTTGTGTATCGTAAGAAAATGCAGTGGAAGAGGTGGGTTTTGCTGGGGGTCATAGCAATCGCTTTCTTAAGTGGTTTGTTTGGCATGATTATGGATGAAGTGCCGATGATTCTTGCGTTACATAAAGCAATCTCAATTGCAAGCGTCTTCTTTCTGGCAATTCATATTTTCATCTTTCATAGACGTCTTATGAAAACAAAGTAGGAGGAAGCAAATTATGATGATTAATAAAAGACTGATAGGAACAGTTCCTGAAAGCAAAAAGTATATTGCACGAAATGTAATTTTGCAATGGGTTTCTTTGGTGGCTAATATCATGATGATGTTTGCTATCACATCTCTTTTAGCAAAACTGTTTCTTAAGACAGCCGATACCAAAGATATCATTATTACAGTAATAATTGCAGTCGTAGCTGTGGTTGTACGATACGTTTGTACAACGCTTGCAAGTAAAATGGGATATCTTTCTTCAAAAGCAGTGAAAAAGACACTTCGAGAAATGATTTACAAGAAGCTTCTGAGGCTTGGAACTTCTTATAACGAGAAAATCAAAACTTCAGAAATCGTTCAAGTTGCAGTGGAAGGCGTAGACCAGCTGGAGACGTATTTCGGGGCGTATCTTCCGCAATTTTTCTATGCCATGTTAGCACCACTCACATTGTTTGTTATATTAAGTTTTGTGAATTTTCCGAGTGCGATTGTTCTTTTGATTTGCGTGCCACTGATTCCGGTATCGATTGCGGCAGTGCAGACATGGGCAAAAAAACTTCTCTCAAAATATTGGGGACAGTATACGGCGCTTGGCGATACCTTTCTTGAAAACCTACAAGGATTAACGACGTTGAAAATTTATCAGGCAGATGAATTCAAGCAAAAAGAAATGAATGAGGAATCAGAGAAATTCCGCAAGATTACCATGAAGGTACTGACGATGCAACTCAATTCCATCACGATTATGGACTTGATTGCATATGGCGGAGCAGCGCTTGGCGTCATTCTTTCGGTGACACAGTACATAAAAGGAAATGTGACTTTTGAAGGAGCGCTACTGATTATTCTACTTTCAGCGGATTTCTTTATTCCAATGCGTCTTTTGGGCTCTTTCTTCCACATCGCCATGAACGGAATGGCAGCAAGTGATAAGATTTTCAGACTTCTTGATTTACCGGAAGCAGATGTGAAGACAGAAGAAGTTCCAAAGGATTGTACGATTGCTTGCACCAATCTACGTTTTTCTTATGACGAAGACCGTGAGATATTGCATGGTATTGACTTGATATTTCCAAAGGGAAGTTTTACATCTATTGTAGGTGAGAGTGGCTGTGGGAAATCTACCGTCTCAGCTGTTTTGATGGGAAGAAACAAAGGGTATACGGGCTCTGTAAAAGTGGGTGGCAAGGAATTGTCGGAACTGTCAGAAGCAAGCCTGATGGAGAACTTCACATATATCAGCCATCAAAGTTATTTGTTCAAAGGTAGCGTGAGAGACAATCTTCTCATGGGTAAACCAAATACAACTGAAGATGAGATGTGGGAAGTATTAGAACGAGTGAATCTTGCAGACTTTATGAAAAGTGAGAACGGATTGGATACAAAGGTTCTTGAAAAAGCATCGAATCTTTCCGGTGGACAATGTCAAAGATTAGCACTTGCAAGAGCACTTTTGCATGATAGTCCGGTGTATATTTTTGATGAGGCAACTTCGAATATTGATGTGGAGAGTGAAAATGATATCATGTGTGAGATTCATGCATTGGCGAAAACGAAGACAGTGATTTTGATTTCTCACAGGCTTGCGAATGTAGTTCACTCTGACAATATATTTGTTATGGATAAGGGAAATATCGCAGAGACAGGTACACATCAGGAATTACTGAAGAATAAAAGCGTGTATGTAAAACTGTGGAATGCACAGCGGGCTTTGGAAAATCTGGGAAAGGATGGTGAGTAGCATGAAAAAAAGAAGTGGATTTGTTGTTATGTTAAGACTGATCGGTCTTGTAAAACCATTGACCGGATTTATGATTCTTGCCATTATGATGGGATTAGTTGGTCATCTGTCAGCAGCCTTTATTACCATATTTGGAGGCTATGCTTTGGCAGAGACAATGGGGATACATACACCATTTACAATAACTGTATTATTTATATCAGTAGCCATCTTTGCAGTGGTTCGAGGGGTACTTCGATATGCAGAGCAGGCGTGTAATCATTTTATCGCGTTCAAATTATTGGCGTTGATTCGAGAGAAAGTATTTCGTGCACTTCGAAGGCTTTGTCCTGCAAAATTAGAAGGAAAAGATAAAGGGAACTTAATATCTGTAATCACATCGGATATTGAACTTTTGGAAGTGTTTTATGCACATACAATTTCACCGATTGCGATAGCAGTTTTATTCTCAAGTATTTTGTGTGTATTTATAGGCCGGTTCCATTGGTTGTTAGAACTCATTGCATTCATAGCATATATCGTAGTTGGAGTTGTCGTTCCGATTTTAATTTCTAAAATCAGCGGAGACGATGGTATGAGATTTCGTACAAAATCAGGGGAACTTTCCGCTTTCGTGTTGGATAGTTTACGTGGACTTTCGGAAATACTGCAATATGGTCAAGGACTAAAACGGCTTCAGGAAATTAACGAACAGACGGATGCGCTTTCTGAGGATGAGAGAAGCATGAAGCGTACAACAGGAAGAAACAAGGCAATCACGAATACCGTTATTTTGTTTTTTGATCTTGTTATGTTATTTGTATCAGCAATGATTTATCAAACAGGTCAAATCGAATTCATAGGTGTATTGATTCCGACTGTTGCGCTTATGAGTTCATTTGGGCCGGTGATAGCGCTTGCAGACCTTGGCAGCACGCTTCAGAACACATTTGCGGCAGGAAACCGCGTACTTGATATCTTGGATGAAACGCCTGTAGTTGAAGAGATAGAAGGCAAGAAGAATGTTGCGTTTGACGGAGCAACGGCAGAGCATGTGATCTTTGCCTATGGAGAAGAAATCATATTAGATGATATTTCTATGGAGATTCCGAAGGGAACTGTTATAGGCATCGTCGGTAGGAGCGGAAGTGGAAAGTCTACGTTTTTAAAATTATTGATGCGGTTTTGGAATGTACAGAAGGGCGATGTCAAGATCTCAAAAACAAGTATTGGTGATATCAATACAAGTAATCTGCGTGATATGGAAAGCTTTGTTACACAGGAAACGCATTTGTTTCATGATAGTATTCGAAATAACCTTCGTATTGCAAACTTAAATGCAGTAGATGAGGAGATAGAAATGGCATGTAAAAAAGCATCTGTGCATGATTTTATCATGAGCCTTCCAAAAGGTTATGACACGACCGTAGGTGAACTCGGAGATACCCTTTCCGGTGGCGAGAGACAGAGAATTGGACTCGCACGTGCATTTTTGCATGACGCAGACCTTATGCTTTTGGATGAGCCGACCAGCAATCTTGACAGTCTAAATGAAGCTGTGATTTTGAAATCATTAAGAGAAGAACGGGAGAATAAAACAGTTGTGCTTGTATCACATCGTCAATCTACGATGCGTATTGTAGACAAGGTATATTCTGTGGAACATGGGAGGATGAGTTAATGAAAAAAGTAATATATATCATAATCGGATGTATCAGTGTAGGATTAGGAGCGGCAGGTTCGGTGATTCCGGTATTGCCTACCGTGCCGTTTTTGCTGTTAGCAGCATACTGCTTTGCAAGAAGTTCTGAAAGGTTACACAATTGGTTCACAAGCACAAAACTATATAAGAATCATTTAGAAAGTTATGTAAAAGGGGAAGGTATGACAAGACAAACCAAGCTTCGAATCATGATAACAGTTACGCTATTGATGTCTGTTGGCTTTATTATGATGAGTAGAGTTCCGGTGGGTAGAATCATTCTTGCCTTTGTCTGGCTGTTTCATATTATCTATTTTATATTTGGAGTGAAGACAATAAGTGCAAACTCGCTTGAATCGGCAACTGAATAATGCTAGTTGTGACCAGCGTGTGTTGGAACGATTAGAAGGTGAGGAACGCATTTTCTTAATTATCACAGCAGTTATTGCGTTGTGGTTATGTCTGGTATTGTTTTCAATGAAGAAAAGTCTCGAAGGAATTGAAAATATGACTGAGCGAACCTCTGAGTGATCAGGGGTTTTGTCTTGGTAAAAATTGTGTTAGACTATGTAAAGTGAGGGGAAGATAATTAAGAAAGAAGGACGATAAAAATGGAACAGAAAAACTCACAATTAGGAGAAGGAAGTGTAGGGAAATTAATGATGAAGCTTGCAATCCCTGCGATTGTGGCGCAACTCGTGAATCTTCTCTACAATATGGTTGACCGAATTTACATAGGACATATACCTGAGACGGGTGACTTGGCTCTTACAGGATTAGGTCTTTGTTTTCCGATTATTATGATTGTAACAGCATTTGCAAATCTAATTGGAGCAGGTGGTGCACCGAGAATTGCTATACATATGGGCAGAGGAGAGCAGGAAGAAGCAGAGAAAATCGTTGGAAGTGGCGTTGCTGCACTGATTTTCATTGCTGTTGTGATTACTGTATCTTTGGAAATTGCAGGAGTACCGATTCTGCGACTATTTGGTGCCAGTGATAAGACACTGCCTTATGCATTAGATTATATGAGAATCTATGTGCTTGGTACGATTTGTGTTATGTTTTCGTTAGGACTCAATCCTTATATTACAACCCAAGGCTTTTCGAAGGACGCCATGAAGACGGTGATTATCGGAGCCGTTTGCAACATTATCTTAGACCCGATTTTTATCTTTGGTTTTGGAATGGGAGTAAAGGGAGCTGCGTTAGCTACAATTATTTCACAGGGCGTTTCGGCTGTTTGGGTAATTTTCTTTTTACATGGCAAGAAAAGTATATTGAAAATACGAAGAAAATACTTGAAGTTAGATATGAAAGTGTTAGGACCGGTGCTTGCACTGGGAGTATCACCGTTTATTATGACTGCAACGGAGAGTGCAATTAACATCTGTTTTAATATGTCGCTGTCAAAATATGGTGGTGATGTGGCTGTTGGAGCCATGACGATTCTTAGTAGTATCATGCAATTACAGATGATGCCGGTTCAGGGACTCTCTCAAGGTGCACAGCCGATTATGAGTTATAATTATGGTGCAGGCAATATTGATAGAGTCAAGAAGGCAAATCGGCTGCTGACAATATGTTGTTTTGGATACACTATGATTTTCTGGGTGGCAGTGCAACTGTTTCCGGAACTGTTTGTGAAAATATTTAACAACACACCGGAACTACTCAGTACGACTACATGGGCACTTCGGATTTACATGGCTGTTTCAGGATTGTTTGGAATTCAAATGGCGGTACAGCAGACCTTTGTATCCTTAGGCCAGGCGAAGCTATCCCTTTTTATTGCTTGTCTGAGAAAGATTATTTTACTGATACCACTAATCTTTATTTTACCAAACTTTTTCACAGATAAAGTATTCGCAGTATTTTTGGCAGAGCCGGTTTCTGATTTCTTATCAGTAGCAGTAGCGACTACTTTGTTTTTGCTGAATATCAATAAAATATTAGCAAAGAGTAAAGATGCATAGTTATTTTTCGCTTTTTAGTTTGATTAATTTCCATTTTCCGCTGTTGTAACGATATAATACTAACGCGGAACGAAGAATCTGGTCGGTTGCCATTGCAGCCCAGGCGCCATACAGTCCAAGACCAAAATGAACCAATACGATTGCGACTATCGGACGAACCAAGAGTACAGTTATAAATGTAAATATGGCAGTTGCTTTTGTGTCGCCCGCACCGCGAAGTCCACCGGCGATAATAAACTGTGAACTCTGGAAAGGCTGCAAGAATGCAACGAACAACATAATCTGTCCACCGATTCGAATAATTTCAGGATCGCTGTTGTATAAGCCTACAATTTCGCCACCAAACAAGATGAATACCACAGCGAGAAGCAGTGAAAAAACAAGTCCAACTTTTCTTGTACGACTGCAGTAGGCTTGTGCCATATCAGTGCGCCTTTTGCCGAGAGATTGTCCCATCATAGTTGTAGCGGATACTGCAAATGCCTGTCCGGTCATGAAAGACAATGCCTGAATATTCATGCACACCTGATGTGTTGCATACGCCGTTGTTCCAAGGCTGGCAACGGTCTTTGCAAAGATAATCATACCGGCACGCATCAGAAGTTGCTCTACCATTGCAGGCAATCCGATATTTACCATGTTGCCAAGTACCATTTTGTCAGGTTTAAATCCAAGTCGGAATTCCAGTTTCAAGAAACCATTTCCACGAATGATAACAGTAAATGCAATCACAAATGCAACGACTTGTCCGATGACAGTTGCAAGTGAAGCACCTGCTACGCCAAGTTTCGGGAATCCAAGATTTCCATAAATCAATATCCAGTTAAAGATAACATTCACAACATTTGCAATTAAGTTGTATATCATGCAAGTTTTTGAATCACCGACAGCTCGCAGAGAAGCAGTGATGGTGCTGGTCAGGGCGAAACTTAAAAATCCAATCATCTGAATCTGTAAATAATGTGTTGCCCATTTCGTGACAATCGCCTCAGTAGAACCCATAAAAATAACCATCGGACGAGCAAACAAAAAGCCAAGAATAGATAATATGATGGTTACACAGAAGGTGAAAAGTAAACCTTGTCGTACAACTAAGTTTGCTTGCTTGCTGTCGTTTGTCCCTTTGTTTCGGGCAACAAGAGCCGTCACACCAGTATTCATAGCAACGAATGCCGCCATCAGAAGAAATTTTGGCTGTGTTGTAAGTCCAACTGCGGCCAGCGCCTGTGTTCCAATCTCTGGATGTGCTTTTCCTCCCATAGAACCAACCATCATAAGGTCTACCATGGAAGTCAGTTGTGTCAAAAGAAGTTCCACAAAGCTTGGCCATGCAATGCGAATGATGTCTTTATATAATTCTTTGGATTTGACACCTTGCGGAAGTTTTTTAGTCACTTTCAAATCATCGGAGAGATTTTCATCGCCGTAGGGGAGTCTGTCCAAAGTTGTCTGCAATTTTTCATTTGTTTTCATTAGTTTCACCTTCTTTGCTTACTTACTTTTCATTATAGTTTATTGACTTTCAACAATCAATATGGTAATCTAAATAAATAACAATGACTTTAAAGATTGGAGATAATTACTATGGAAAGAATTAAAACATTAGAAACACGTAACTTATGTGAAAGCGCACAAAATGGTGGATGCGGAGAATGCCAGACATCTTGCCAGTCGGCTTGCAAAACAAGTTGTGGTGTAGCAAATCAATCTTGTGAAAACACAGAAAAATAATTATCTATGAAAAGTGCCGCCACTTAGACGGCACTTTTTTATGCTAGGTACATTTATTATAAGGAGAAATACATAATATGGTACACCAATATAAACTTAACGGATTTAATATTGTTTTAGATACTTGTTCCGGAGCTGTTCACGTAGTGGATGAAGTTGCTTACGATGTCATTGAACTGTATCCGGTGAAATCTGCAGAAGAGATTGTGTCTGAACTTTTAGAAAAATATAGTGACCGCGAGGACGTAACAGCAGAAGAACTGCATTTATGTATAGAAGATGTGGAAAGTCTTGTAAAGGCGAAAAAACTCTACACAGAAGACAATTTTGCAGATATGGCAGGGACATTCAAAGAGCGTTCCGGAAATGTGGTGAAAGCACTATGTCTTCATGTGGCACATACCTGCAACCTGAATTGTTCGTATTGCTTTGCAAGCCAGGGAAAATACCACGGTGAACGTGCGATTATGAGTTTTGAAGTAGGAAAACGTGCACTGGATTTCTTAATTGAGAATTCTGGAACTCGCAGGAACTTAGAGGTAGACTTCTTTGGCGGCGAGCCACTTATGAACTGGGATGTTGTAAAGGATTTGGTAAAATACGCCCGCAGTGTAGAAAAAGAGCATAATAAGAACTTCCGTTTCACATTGACAACAAACGGAATGCTTATCGATGATGATGTCATTGAGTTTGCGAATAAAGAGATGAGCAATGTGGTATTAAGTCTTGACGGACGTAAAGAGATTCATGATTTGACTCGTGTGGATTATGCAGGAAATGGAAGCTATGACAAAATTGTGCCGAAGTTCAAAAAATTAGTAGAGTCTCGTAATGGAGAAGGATATTACATGCGAGGAACATTTACGCATGCGAATCCTGACTTTACGAAAGATGTGTTCCATATGGCAGATTTGGGATTCACGGAACTTAGCATGGAGCCTGTTGTATCTGCACCGGATGATCCGATGGCGTTAACTTCGGAAGATTTGGAAGTAGTGAAAGAACAGTATGAAATTCTCGCAAAAGAGATGATTAAGCGAAACAAGGAAGGTCGAGGATTTACATTCTATCATTACATGATTGATTTAACAGCAGGTCCATGTATCTACAAACGAATTTCAGGCTGTGGTTCCGGAACCGAGTATATGGCAGTGACCCCTTGGGGTGATTTGTACCCATGTCACCAGTTTGTAGGTGAGGAAGAGTATAAGCTTGGTGATATTTGGAATGGCGTGACAAACAATGACTTACGTGAGGAATTCCGCAGTTGTAATGCCTACGCAAGAGAAGATTGTAAAGACTGTTGGGCGAAGTTATATTGTTCCGGTGGCTGTGCGGCAAATGCATATCACGCGACAGGAACGATTCGCGGAGTCTACAAGCCGGGATGTGAACTCTTCAAGAAACGTATCGAATGTGCAATTATGATTAAGGTTGCGGAGGATGCCGCAAAAGGAGAAAAATAGAATGAATACACCGATTGCAGATTTTGTGAGAGGTTATGAAAAACAGAATATGACAAGACTACATATGCCGGGTCACAAAGGCAAGGCATTTGTAGGATGTGAGGGTTTTGATGTTACTGAGATTGCAGGTGCGGATTCTCTATATGAAGCAACCGGCATCATTGCAGAGAGTGAAGCAAATGCGACGAGTCTCTTTGGAACAGCAAGAACTGTGTACTCTACAGAAGGCTCCAGTCAATGTATTCGTGCAATGCTATACCTTGCGATGACGAATCACAAAGGCAAAGAAAAACCGGTAGTTGTTGCGACAAGAAATGCACACAAAGCATTTTTATATGCAGTTGCTGTGTTGGATTTGGAAGTTGAGTGGATATGGCCGGAAGAAACAGGGTCATTATGCAGTTGTCCGATTACAGAAAAGATTCTGGAAGATACTTTGGTAAATATGAAGGAACCACCAATTGCGGTCTATGTAACGAGTCCGGATTACCTGGGAGGACAATTGGATATTCCAAGTATTGCAGAAGTGTGCCATAAGAATGATACCATTTTAGCAGTAGATAATGCACATGGTGCTTATTTACGTTTTTTAAGTCCGAGTCAGCATCCAATGGATTTGGGAGCAGACATCTGTTGTGATTCAGCGCACAAAACTTTGTCAGTACTTACCGGAGGAGCTTATTTACATGTCGGTAAATCTGCGCCGGAGCATTTTGCACAGCAGGCAAAACAGGCAATGGCATTATTTGGTTCTACAAGTCCGTCATATTTGATTTTGATGTCTTTGGATCTTTGCAATTCATATCTGGCAGAGATATATAGTGAGTTGTTAATTCAAACGATTGAGCAAGTAATTGCTTTGAAAACGGATTTGAGGAATCGCGGTTGGCAGATCGTTGATACAGAACCATTAAAATTAACGGTACGTATGCCAAAAGGATTGTCAGGAATGCATATGGCAGAAATTCTTCGACAAAACCTTGTAGAATGTGAGTATGTGGATGCAGAATATATCGTATGCATGTTTACCCCGGAAAACTTTGAGAGAGATTATGAACGTGTGTTACATGCTTTTGGTCAAAACAGAGAAGTATATGAAGAGGGTGAACTGCTACAAATGCACAATTGTATTCGAGCAATCTCAATGCGAGAAGCAATGTTTGCAAAACAGGAAACAATAGTTGTAAAACACGCACTTGGGAGGATATGTGGTGCGCCAACAGTATCCTGTCCACCGGCGATACCGATTGTAGTGGCAGGTGAAGTAATCGATGAAAATGCGATGATTCTCTTTGAACAATATGGAATTGAATGTGTAGATGTTGTAGAAGAATAGGAAGAAGAATATGATTCGAGTAGAAAAGTTATCTTATGGATTTCCGGATAAGGAATTATATAAAGAAGTTTCATTCACATTAGAAGATGGCATGCACTGTGCATTTATCGGAAGTAACGGTACAGGCAAGACGACTCTTGTAGATATGATGATGCATCCAGATGAGTATCTCTATGATGGGAAGATTATTCGCGATGTAACTTGCCGAATCGGGTATGTGAGCCAGTTTTCAAAAGAGGAGAAGAACCAAGATATCACGGTGTTTGCATTCTTAAGTGAAGTGTTTGTAAAGAACCAGGAAGAGACTGCACGTGTCTGTGATCAGATGGCATCTGCTGAGAATTTGGAACCGGTGTATGAGGAATACCAGAGACTGATGGATGAGTTTCAGGCAATGGATGGAGATAACTATGAGAGTAACATCCGCAAGCAACTTAAGGTTGTAGGATTGCAACAACATGAGCACACCCAGTTATCACAACTCAGTGGCGGAGAGTATAAACTCTTGCATGTCATGAAAGAAATGTTATTACAGCCGAATCTTCTTGTGATGGATGAACCGGATGTATTTTTGGATTTTGATAACTTAAATGGACTTTGCGAACTTATTAATTCATACAAAGGTACTCTGCTTGTAATTACACACAACCGATATCTTCTTAATCATTGTTTTGATAAGATTTTACATTTGGAAGATACAGATATTCAGGAGTTCGACGGAAATTATGTAGATTATAATTTTGCACTTCTGCAGAAGAAGATTGAGTTGCAGGAGAAGGCGGCGGCAGATAGAGAAGAGATTGCGAGAAATGAGGAGATTGTCGATCGCATGCGTACAGCGGCGACAAATGCAAGTATCGCTGCACTTGGAAGAGCCGTGCATGCAAGACAGACGCATCTGGACAGACTTCGTGCAAGGCAGATTAAAGAGCCGTTTTTAGATATAAAGATGCCGGAGATTGTACTTCCGGAAGTGGAGGCAAACCCGGAAAAAGTAGTGCTTAGTGTGTGGGATTATGAGGTTGCCTTTGATGAACTTTTATTATCCAATGTATGTTTCGAACTGTATGAGGGCGAGAAGGTGGCAATTGTCGGAGCAAACGGAACAGGTAAGACGACATTACTTCGAGATATTTATAAAAACAGACATCCATCGATTACAATCGGAGAAGGTGTGAAGGTTGGATTCTTATCACAGGTTTACACAGAGGATGATTCAAAACAAGAAGATTGGCTCTCAGGAGGCGAGCAGAACTTGGCGCAGATTGTACAAATTTGCAATAGTGATGCGAATCTATTGTTGTTAGATGAACCGACCAGTCATCTGGATACCAATTCGCAGATTGCTTTGGAAAAGGCGATTAGCGAATACAAAGGTGCGGTACTGATGGTATCACATGATTTTTATAATATCGTGAATTGTGCTGATTATGTGCTCTTTGTGGATGATAAATCGATCCGTCGTATGAGGATCCGTTCATTCCGCAAGATGATATATGAGAATCATTTTGACAAAGACTATTTGGAATTGGAACAGAAGAAGAAAGAGTTAGAGACTCGAATTACAAGTGTACTGAAAAGCACGGACATCAAGACAGCAAAACAACTTTGTGAACAGTTAGGAGAGGTGGTTGAGAAGTTATGCAAAACATCCCAAAATTAAAATCCGTTTGTGTTAGTTGTATGCTTAATAGCAGAATTAATCAATTTCCACAGGATGCGCCGGAAGAGAAGAAAGTAGAGTATATGACGAGAGTCCTTAAGGAACTTGGTGAAATGAAAGATCAACATGGCCCGACAATTGCTACTAGTCATATTATAGATATCCAAAAGGAGATGTTTGGATGTAGCCAAGATTATCGTGAGTTAAAGGGTCGCTTCAATCAGTTTGTGATGGAGAAAGCGTCTGCTCTTCAAGCTAACATTGAGAAGGCGTCAGATTCGCTAAAACGTGCAATTCAATATGGTATTGTGGGAAATCTCATTGATTTTATTGTTATGGATAGTGTTGACGAAAATCGGTTGGAAAAAATGTTTGCAGAAGCCTCAGACTATTTGATTGATGAAGAAACATATCAATTGTTGAAACAAGATGTATACAATGCCGGTAAAATTGTAGTTCTATTGGACAATTGTGGTGAGATTGTGGTTGACAAATTGTTGATTCAGGTAATAAAACGGATGAATCCAAATGTACAAATCACAGCAGTTGTCAGGGGAGCAGAAATTTTAAACGACGCAACAATGGAAGACGCTATTCAAGTTGGCCTTACGGATGTTGTAGATGTAATTGACAACGGAAATAATATGCCTGGTACTTGTTTGCAATATATTTCTGAGAAAGCCAGAACAGTTATAGATGAGGCGGATGTTATACTGTCTAAGGGACAGGGAAACTTCGAGACGCTGCAGGGATATAATAAAAATATTTATTATATATTTCTGTGTAAGTGTGAGATGATAGCGGAGATGTTTGGAGTGCCTAAATTTAGTCCGATGTTGGTGAAAGAAAATTGTTGATAATGTTGTATTGGAGTGTTATACTCCTCATATCAAAGTAAATAAGAACATGATAGGTGTCATACGATAAACACTCGGTATGATGAAAAGGGAAGCAGGTGTAAGTCCTGCACGAACTCGTCGCTGTAACGTGGGAGTTTTGTTTCATAATGTCACTGGCGGAAGCTGGGAAGACGAAGCAAGGCGTTGAATACGAAGTCAGAAGACCTGCCTATGATGGTACTGGAAGACCACGAGTAATTGGTTAGTACATGATGAAGAAAATCTTTTTTCTTTTGGTGTTACGACCTTTTGTTTGTGTGTGCAAACAAGAGGTTTTTTTATTTGCTTATGATAATAAACCAAAAGAATAGGAGAAGAGAAAATGAACAAAAAGAAAGTGATACTGGGCTCAGGAATTCTTGTCGTTTTGATTGTGGCGATGGCGCTTATCTGGACAAATTTCCGTGAAAAACCGGTAGAAGGAAGTAAGGCTATTACCATCGAGGTGATAGACAGTAAGGAGAAGTCCACAGTCTATGAACTTAAGACAGATGCACAGTATCTTATTGAAGCAATGGAGGAAGCTAAAGAACAAGGACTTACTTACGAAGGTGAAGAGGGACAGTATGGACTTAGTATCAGCACCGTGAATGGTGAGCGCGCGGACTATACCTTGGATAGTGCATACTGGAGTTTTAACGTGAACGGAGAATATTGTAACTACGGTGTATCAGAGCAACCGGTAGAGGATGGAGATGCATTTGAAATTGTCTATACAAAAGCAGAGTAATGGTTTAACAGCAAGGGATATCACGTTAATGGCGCTTATGGTTGCCATTATAGAGGTTAGTAAGGTAGCACTTGCACAGATTCCAAATGTAGAACTAACCAGTTTCTGGGTGATTTTGTTCACGTTATATTTTGGGACTCGAATCTTCTATGTAATACTTGTATTTATACTTATAGAAGGAATGATGTATGGTTTTAACTTGTGGTGGATAATGTACCTATACGCATGGCCGATGTTGGCAATTGTTGTGCTTTTATTTAAGAAGATGAAGACAGCATGGGAGTGGGGTTTTGTTTCCGGCTTGTTCGGATTATGCTTTGGTTTCTTATGTGCAATCCCTTACATTTTCACAAGTGGTATCGCAGGAGCATTTGCCTGGTGGGTAGCAGGTATTCCGTGGGATTTGGTGCATGGAATCGCAAATTTTATCATTATGCTTGTTCTATATAAGCCGATGAAACTCGTTATGGCAAAGATGTACAAGATGGATTATAATGATTAACAAGAAAGAATCTTTAGAAAATCTTTCGGATTTTCTAGAGGTTCTTTTTAGAATCAAATGATATGATACAGATACATGAAAGAACTGTATCAGGCAAGGAGAGAAAAATGGGAGAGAAATACCACGTATTAATTGTAGAAGATGACGCAGAAATTCGCGACGGAATTGAAATCTATTTGAGAAACCAAGGGTATGAGGTGTTCAAAGCAGGCGATGGTGTAGAAGGCCTAGAAGTCATTCGAAAAGAAACGATTCATCTGGCAATTGTTGACATCATGATGCCTCGCATGGATGGAATCCACATGGTGATGGAACTTCGTAAGACGCACAATTTTCCTGTGATTATGTTATCTGCTAAATCCGAGGAAGTGGATAAGATTATGGGACTTAACATGGGAGCAGACGACTATGTAACGAAACCGTTTCAACCATTGGAACTTCTTGCAAGAGTGAATTCTCAGCTTCGCAGATATACACGATTCTCTCAGAGTGACAAGTCGGAGGAGCAACAAGGGCGCATTTATCGAATTGGTGGTTTGGAACTGAATGAGGACACAGTGGAAGTGCGTGTAGACGGAGAACTTGTTAAGATGACTCCAATGGAATTCAAGATTTTACTTCTCTTAATTAAATCTCCGGGACGCGTGTTCTCCGCAGACGAAATCTATGAAAGAGTCTGGGAGGAACGCGCAATTAACACAGATACAGTGATGGTTCATGTGAGACATATTCGGGAGAAGATAGAAATTAACCCGAAAGAGCCAAAATACTTAAAGGTGGTGTGGGGAGTTGGATACAAAATTGAAAAAATCTCATAAGTTAACGATAGTTATTATTACGTTGTGCATTTTGATACCGGCATTTTTTCTGGTGTCACTCTATCCAAGAGTCAGAAAAGTAATGGATGAAGAAAACGCAAGGATAGAGAAGTTAAATCAGGAACTGGAAGAGAAGTATGGCGATGACAGTTGGGATACCAGCTGGCACCTGTCGGAAAATTTTGTGAATTACGCCATGGAATCTACTTTTTATCTCTACAGTACGATGGTTTCTGAGGAGAGAAAAGAGATAGGTGGAAAACCGCTGGATTTTCAGATATTTGAAGAGTATGGTTGGTTGAATGATTATCATACGTTTCGAGATAATGCAGATTTTGAAGCAATCTATCAAGGCGTGAACGGAGAAAAGCGGGAAAGCGATAATGAGAACTTAGAGGGTATCGGAGCGTATGGATACTTAAGTATGGTTTTCAACTCCAATGGATACTTAGAGAGCATCGAGTTAGATGGTGATTTGATTGCAGATTTGGAAGATGCACAAAATCTGTACGATAAAGCAATGGATTCAGCCCAGCAGTTCAAACACAATGTGGGACATTACAATGACACATATGGACTCCAAAGTGAAGCGGGAATAAATGCTATGGAATATATGCCAAAAAACTTTTCGATTAAGATTGCCATTATTCCATCTTGCAATTTTGTATATAGTGAAGATGAGTATATCGGTGGACACTATTATAATAGTTATGAAGGCATGCTTCTAGAAACAGGTGCGTTATTTGTGATTTTTGCCGCAGCTATTCTTGTTGCAATCTTGGCTCTTATTCTACCATTTTTTAAAAGATTGGAGACCGGATGGGAAAAATTGTTCCGTATTCCGTTCGAATTTGTGTTAGTCCTTTTGGTTTGTGGAATTGCAGGTGCAGTAGGAATGTTCTATGCAATGGCATACACCTGTGGTATGAATTATGTCCCGGATCTGCAAATGCTGGATTTTTATATCTCAGAACGCACGCAATATGTATTCCTGCTAGTGATGAATTTCCTTGGATGGGCAGTGGTATTCTTTATGGAATACATTGTGGTAGCGTCTCTCAGACAGTTTCTCTGTGGACCTAAACTATATATTCGCAATCGTGTTCTATTTGTCAGGGTTTTGCGTTGGGTGAAGAGAAAATGTGTGAGACTCTATAATTATGTGACACACATGAATCTCAACGAGAAGTTAAATAGAACAGTCATGAAAATTGTACTTGCCAATTTTGGTCTTGTAACAGTTGTTTACAGTTTGATTTATTGGTTCTTTGGAATAGTTTTTGATATTATTTGGTACGATGGTAATTGGTATTTTAAATGGTTTATAGGAATTTTTGCAATTGCTGGGTACTCAGTTGTTTTATATATTTTGTTATTAAAATATGGCACCAGAATTCAAAAGCAATATAACAGCGTTCTCCATACAACTGAGCAGATGGCAGAAGGCAACCTGAAAATTTCTCAGGAAGAAGACCTCGGTGTATTTCAACCAATCGGAGATTCTCTGAGCGAAGTGCAAAAAGGTTTCGAAAAGGCAGTTGTGGAAGAAGCAAAGAGTCGGAGCATGAAGACAGAGCTCATCACCAATGTTTCTCATGATTTAAAGACGCCGCTCACTGCGATTATTACGTATGTAGATTTGCTCAAGAAAGAGGATATCACAGAGGAAGAGAGAAGGTCCTATGTGCAGACTTTGGATCAGAAATCACAGCGACTAAGGGTTCTCATTGAGGATTTGTTTGAGGTGAGCAAAGCGCAGTCAGGGAACATTACCATGAACTTTATGGACGTGGACGTTGTGAATCTGATGAAGCAGGTTCGTATGGAAATGGCAGACCAGATAGAAGCGAGTGATCTGACATTCCGATGGAACTTGCCGGAGGGAAAGATTATTCTTTCGTTGGACGGACACAGAACCTACCGTATTTTTGAAAATCTTTTGAATAATGCGCTCAAATATGCGATGCCACATTCAAGAGTATACGTAGATGTGTTCCAAACCACAGAGGAAGTCAAGGTGGTGTTTAGAAACATTTCCGCACAGGAATTAAACTATGAACCGGAGCGCTTAACGGAGCGTTTTGTTAGAGGAGATACTTCGAGAAATTCAGAAGGAAGCGGTCTTGGTCTTGCAATTGCAAAGAGTTTTACGGAGCTGCAGGGAGGTATATTCAAGATCGAAGTAGATGGTGATTTATTTAAAGTACTTCTAACATGGAGTAGATAGTTTCAAATTTACGGTGTTGAAATGTAAGTTTTCTATTTAACACCGTAAAAAACAAGTTAAAATGTATAAAGTTATTTTTGATTACGGTGTATGAATAGTGGTGTCTGCTCTACACCGTAATATTTTTTCTTTATGCATTTTTTTACGGTGCCACGAGCAAAAAGTGCTGCTTTGTACCGTAAAAATTTAATACAGCCTCACACATCAAATAAAAAACATGTCGAAATAATGTACACGATTGTTCTTGCACCCTAATATTTTACGCGCGTATAATGGTCGAGAGAGGTCAGAATATGTAAGGAGTTATTTGAAGGAGGATGAGATGGCGCATTTAGACGTGGCAATTGGGGATGATAATGAACGGATTTTGGAGATTTTAGGAGAATTGATTAACAGTGACAAAGACCTGACACTTGTCGGAAAAGCGAATAACGGAGAGGAAATGTATCAAATTATCAAGAATAAGCAGCCGGATGTTGTCTTATTGGATTTGATAATGCCGAAGATGGACGGATTAAGTGTGATGGACGAAGTCGCAAAGAACAAAAATCTCAAAAAAGCCCCACAATTTATTGTTATCACTGCGGTTGGACAAGAAAAGATTACAGAAGACGCATTCCGAAAAGGAGCAAGCTACTACATAATGAAACCATTTCAAAACGAGACGGTTTTGAACAGAATTAAATTTATTAGACAAGAAGTACAACATGATAATCATCGAATAAACAATACAGTGATAAACGTGAAAGAAGCGCCAGAAGATAATTTAGAAGATAGAGTGACGAATATGATTCATGAGAT
>JAZNHX010000011.1:0-14067 GCA_045577115.1 Faecalimonas sp.
ATTTCACATCCACAAGTTGCTCTTCTTGCAAGAAGATTAACAGGAAAATACATCAGACCGGAAGCTGAGCACTTAAAAGTAAGAGTAGAAGAGATTGAAAAGGGTGATTGCAAAGCAATGATGGAAGCAATCATGCAAAAACCACTCGAAGAATTAAAAGAACTCTATAATACAAGAGAGATTGAGAAATAAGGAGGAGAAAAACATGAGTTTACCATATACAGCCGAGATGATGGAATCCATTAAAAAGGTTGAAGCGGGTAGAGCAGCACGTATCGGTTTCGAACCAAGACGTATGACAGCTGACGAGAAAACAGCTCTCCTTCAGGCTTTCCATCCAGACTATAACCTTGACAGCTTTGAGGAAATCAAAGTTGGTCCTAACGCAGGACAAAAAGCTCCGAAAGAATTAGTAGAGATTCTTCAGGGCGAAAGCAGAATCAAAGGAATGGATTTGGATTTGACAAATCCGGACTACGATGTAGACGTATTAGTAATCGGTGGCGGTGGAGCTGGTTCTTCAGCAGCTATCGAAGCAAACGAAGCAGGCGCTAACGTAATGATCGTTACAAAACTCCGTATCGGTGATGCTAATACAATGATGGCAGAAGGTGGTATCCAGGCTGCTGACAAAGAAAACGATTCACCTGCACAACATTACCTTGATGTGATGGGTGGCGGACACTTTGCGAATGTTCCTGAACTTGTTGAAAAACTTGTTTGCGACGGTCCAATCGCTATCAACTGGCTTGATAAATTAGGTGTATTATTTGATAAAGACGAAGACGGAAGAATGGTTACTACTCACGGTGGTGGAACATCTCGTAAGAGAATGCATGCTGCAGCTGACTACTCAGGTGCTGAGATTATGAGAACACTTCGTGATGAAGTATTCAACAGAAAGATTCCGGTTGTTGACTTTACAGCAGCGATTGAAATTATCAAAGATACAGACGGTAAGGCAGCAGGTGCTGTTCTTCTCAACATGGAAACAAACGAAATCCAGATTGCAAGAGCAAAAACTGTGATTATCGCAACAGGTGGTGCAGGACGTATGCACTATCAAGGTTTCCCAACATCAAACCACTATGGTGCAACAGCTGACGGTCTTGTTCTTGCATACCGCGCAGGTGCTCCATTATTATACCAAGATACACTTCAGTATCACCCAACAGGTGTTGCATTCCCTTCACAGATTTACGGTGCACTCGTAACTGAAAAAGTTCGTTCTATGGGCGCTATGTTTGTAAACGTTGACGGTGAAGTATTTATGCACCCATTGGAAACACGTGACGTTGCAGCATCAGGAATCATTCGTGAATGTAAAGAGAGAGGAAAAGGTGTTCCAACACCGGTAGCTGATGGTATTTGGCTTGACACTCCAATGATCGACATGATTCACGGTGAAGGTACTCTTGAAAAGAGATTACCGGGTATGCTTCGTATGTACTTAAGATGTGGAATCGATATGAGAAAGGTTCCAATCGTTATCTACCCAACACTTCACTACCAAAACGGTGGTATTAAAGTTGGCGTAAACGGTATGTCAGAGGTTGAAAACCTTTACGTTGCCGGAGAAGCAATCGGAGGAATCCACGGAAGAAACAGACTTATGGGTAACTCTTTACTTGACATCATTGTATTCGGACGTAATGCCGGACAACAAGCTGGTGCTAAGTGCAAGGAAGTTGAACTCAAAGAGTTAACACTTTCTCATGTGGATGATTTCTCTAAGACACTTGCAGACGCAGGTATCGAACCTACAGTTGTATCTCCGAAATTATTGCCGGATTACAGACCGGAAGGCGTAACTAGATTAAACTAAGAATGAGAGAAACAATATATTTCCAACACTGGGGCAACTCGGTGTTGGAAATAATGTTGTAAATTAGGAGGAAAAAAAGATGTCACTTTTAGGCGGAACAATTTCGATTACAAGTGTTGCATTTTTGATGTTTTGCATCTTTGCAATCGCAGCAATCGGTTATGGACTTGGACGTATTACAATTAAAGGTGTAAACCTTGGAACAGCAGGTGTGTTCATTGTTGCATTACTTTTTGGATGCTTCTTCTTTGAACCACTGAAAACACAACTTATGGTATCAACAGATGCTGGTGAAAAAGTAGCTTATGTTGACAATGCTTTAAAGATTGTAGAACAATTTGGTTTGATTCTTTTCGTAACTGCAGTAGGATTTATTGCAGGACCAAAGTTCTTTGGTAACTTAAAGAAAAACTTCAAATCATACATTTTGTTAGGTGTTACAATTATTCTTGCTGGTGGAATTGCAGCAATCGGATGTATCTACCTTGGTAGAGCACTCGGAGAAACAAACCATGCTGAATTTACAGCTATGATCGTTGGACTTCTTTCAGGTTCACTTACATCAACGCCTGCATTCTCTGCAGCGAAAGATACAGTTGCAGCTGAGTATGTAAATGCTGTTTCAGTAGGACATGGTATTGCTTACATCTTCGGAGTTATCGGGGTAGTATTGTTTGTGCAATTAGTTCCAAAATTTGCAAAAGCAAATATGGAAGAAGAACGTGCAAAAATTGCTCAGATTGATGATGGATCAAAGAAAGCATACACAGGAAAATTGATCGATTTAGATGATTTTGGATTTGCGGCATTTTCACTTGCGGCAATTCTTGGTACAATCGTAGGTAAATTTGTTGTTCCGGGAACTACATTCTCTCTTACAACAACAGGTGGATGCTTGATGGTTGCATTGGTGCTTGGTCACTTCGGAAGAATTGGAAGTTTAAGCATTATGCCAAAAGAGCAGACACTTAAGATTTTCAGGGAATTAGGTCTTATGTTGTTCTTGATTGGAGCTGGTATCCCAGGAGGAGCAGAGTTCGTGGCAATGTTTGATATTATGTATTTTGTATATGGTGTTATCATGACAATCGTTCCAATGATTATTGGTTTCTTTGTTGCAAAATATATTGTGAAACTTAGCCTTCTTAACAACCTTGGTTCTATCACAGGTGGTATGACAAGTACACCTGCACTTGGAACACTTATTAGTACAGCAGGAACAGAAGACGTTGCAGCTGCTTATGCGGCAACATATCCAATCGCTCTTATCGCAGTTGTATTGGTGTCACAGTTCTTAATCATCTTTTTTAGCTAATTAGGAGAGAAACAAATATGCGTGAAATTAATGTAAGTCAGATTACTGACGTTGTAGAAAGATTATGTATTGAAGCCAATACACATCTTCCAAGTGACGTAAAGTGTGCAATTAAAGATTGCAGAGCTTGCGAAGATTGGGACATTGCAAAAGGTGTATTGGATAACATTATTACAAACTTTGAAATCGCGGATTCAGAAAACGTGCCGATTTGCCAGGATACAGGTATGGCATGCGTATTTCTTGAAATCGGTCAGGATGTTCACTTAGTAGGTGGAAATCTTGCAGAAGCTGTAGATGAAGGTGTTAGACGTGGTTACACAAACGGATACCTTCGTAAATCAGTAGTTGGAGACCCTGTACGTCGTGGCAACACAGGTGATAACACACCGGCAATGCTTTACACAGAGATCGTACCGGGCGAAGAAATTAAAGTTACTGTTGGACCAAAAGGTTTCGGTAGCGAAAATATGAGCCAGATTCGTATGTTCAAACCATCTGCAGGTCTTCAGGGAATCAAAGATTTCATCCTTGAAGTAGTAGAGACAGCTGGTCCGAACCCATGCCCGCCTATGGTTGTCGGTGTTGGTATCGGTGGAACATTTGATAAAGCCGCATTACTTGCAAAGAAAGCATTGATGAGACCGGTAGATTCAGAGAATCCGGACCCATTCTATGCTGATTTGGAAAAAGAAATGCTTGAAAAAGTGAACGAGTTAGGTATTGGACCACAAGGTTTTGGTGGAAAGACTACAGCAATCGGTCTTAACATTGAAACATTGCCAACACACATCGCAGGTATGCCATGTGCAGTCAACATTAACTGCCATGTAACTCGTCATAAATCGGAGGTAATTTAGTATGGAAAGACGCATTACATTACCATTGACAGAGGAATTAGCAAAAACATTAAAAGCAGGAGATTCAGTTCTTGTAACAGGTACAATCTACACATCACGTGATGCAGGTCACAAACGTATGTGTGAGGCTCTTGCAAGAGGCGAAGAACTTCCAATCAATCCAAAAGATGCAACAATCTACTATGTAGGGCCAACACCTGCAAAACCAGGACAGGTAATCGGTTCCGCAGGCCCAACAACAAGCGGACGTATGGACGCTTACGCTCCAACTATGATGAGCGTTGGTGCAAGAGGTATGATTGGTAAGGGAGCTCGTCTTCCGGAAGTAGTAGACGCCATGAAGAAATACTCAGGCGTATACTTCGGAGCAATCGGCGGAGCAGGCGCACTCCTTGCAAAATGTATCAAAAAAGCAGAGCTCATTGCTTATGAAGATTTGGGTGCAGAGGCGCTTCGTAAATTGTATGTAGAGGATATGCCGTTAGTTGTTATTATTGACAGCGAAGGAAATAATCTTTACGAGAGTGGAAGAGAAGCTTATTTGGCAAGTAAATAAATGTAATTTATGAATTTTACGGTGTGAGCAGCATGTTAGGTTGCTTGCACCGTATTTTTTTGTTTTTTGTTGTATTCGTTACGGTTCATAAGAGTGATAGTTATGCTTGCACCGTAATAATACCAGTTATATTTGTTTGTTTCGTATATAATTACGGTGTATAAAAGTTTTTCTTATCACTACACCGTAGCATGCAAGAATTGGAGTGAAATTTTACGGTGTGAAATGAGGGCGCATGTATCTGTAGTGTAATTTTAAAAAAACCGATTGCAAACCTGTGTTCGGCATGATAGTATAAAATAGAACACAAGTTCGATTAAAAGGAGAGCGAAAATGCTTATCACAGAAAACACAAGTCTTGCAGAAAAACTGAATATTTTATCTGATGCGGCAAAATATGATGTCGCTTGCACCTCCAGTGGAACAGAACGCAAAAATGACGGTACAGGTATTGGCAACTGTTCGAAAGCAGGAATCTGTCACAGTTTCTCTGCAGACGGGAGATGTATTTCCCTTCTCAAGATTCTGTTTACGAATGAATGCATTTATGATTGCAAATATTGTATTAACCGAGCTTCCAATGATGTGCCAAGGGCGTCCTTCACACCGGATGAAGTATGTGATTTGACGATTGAATTTTATCGTCGAAATTATATTGAGGGCTTGTTTTTGAGTTCCGGTGTGTGGAAGAGTCCGAATTTTACGATGGAGATGATCTATCAGACACTCTACAAATTACGTGCAGAGTACCGTTTCCAAGGCTACATTCACGTAAAAGCAATACCGGGTGCATCGCAGGAGTTGATCCAAAGAGTGGGATTTCTAGCTGACAGAATGAGTATTAATCTGGAATTACCGACAGCGGAGGGACTTCGTAAGCTGGCACCTCATAAGAACAGAAAAACAATTTTGACGCCAATGCGCCTTGTGCAAAATGGTATGAAAGAAAACAAACACGAACTTACGGTTTATCGCAATGCACCGCGTTTTGTTCCGGCAGGGCAGAGTACACAGATGATTATCGGAGCAACTCCGGAAAATGACTTTCAGATTTTGAATGTTGCAGAGGCACTTTACAAGAATTTTGATCTCAAGAGAGTCTTTTATTCTGCGTTCATTCATGTGAATGAGGATTCGAATCTGCCTGCAAGAACAGATGCAGGGCCACCGCTCCTTCGGGAACATCGGCTGTATCAGGCAGACTGGCTTTTAAGGTATTATGGATTCGAAGCAAAGGAATTATTGTCGGTGAAGAATCCGAATTTCAATGTTCTCATAGATCCAAAATGTAACTGGGCGTTGGAGCATTTAGAAGTATTTCCGCTGGAAGTGAATCTGGCTGATTATCAGATGCTGCTGCGTGTACCGGGAATCGGATACAAGTCGGCGGCTAGAATCGTGAAGGCGAGAAGAATAGGAGTTTTGGATTTTGATGATTTGAAGAAGATGGGTGTGGTGCTAAAACGAGCACTGTATTTTATTACGTGTAAAGGTAAGATGATGTATCCCACAAAGATTGAGCAAGATTATATTTTGAGGAATCTGCTGAGTGTTGGAGATAAGGTGCCATTATCCGTGCGAGAGATGAACTACAAGCAGATTTCGCTATTTGATGATGTGAATTTCCGTCAGGAGCAATTTGCCACGCAGCAAGGAGAAAAGGCACCCATTGAGCAATATTTTGGGTAGGTGTAATGAAATGAAACGAGTTTATGTATGTACAGACAGTTTGACAGGCATTTTCTCTGCAATTTATGATGCGTGGAAGACAAAACTAGGAGAGAATGAAGTTGGTATTGCATTGCGAGGAAGTGTGGAGCAGGAACTTTTTTGCGAGTATGTGGAGATTCGAGATAACGAGAAGAAAGCAATTGCAGTAGAGAATCTGATTAAGCGCCATTTGGGAGAGTATGCATATTGGAATATTTATCATACGATACTTTCGCACGATAGTAAGAAGCCGGATGTGATTCTAGGGATGATGCTGGAAGCAAGAAAGATTCCGGATAGTACACGTATCATGGAACATTTGTCGCATCCAAAGGTTCGAAGAGTGTTTGAGATTAGCCGCAAGGTTTCGAATGAGGCGCATTATTATCGAGAGATTGTACGATTTCGAGAGCTACAAAATGGAATTCTGTTCTCTGAGATAGAACCGCGGAATCGAATATTGAGTTGCTTGGGAGAACATTTTGCAGATCGGTTTCCGTTGGAAAATTGGATGATATACGATAAGACACATCAGATGGTTATGGTGCATGAGGCTGGGAAACAGTGGATTATGGTGCAAGGCGAGAAACTGGATGAAAAGATGATAAGAAAATGTTCTGTAAAAGAGTCCATGTATGTGAATCTATGGAAGGGCTTCTTTGATAGTATAACGATTAAAGAACGAGAGAGTTATGAAAGGCAGAGGCAGCATTTACCGCTACATTATCGAAAACATGTGACAGAATTTATTTTTTAAATAGTGGTTGCAAAACATTAAGGTATCATATATAATAAATTCGTGAGAAAAGATTGGGATATATAGAGAGTCTGAAAAGACACTAAAATGAAAAATATATTATCATCAACTGCTTCAACTAAAACGTCGCTTGAGGCAATACGTAACGGTGAAGCAGGATTAACTGAAAAACGAAAAAACATACTGGCAAGAGTGCCATGCTCCAATGATTGGACTACTTTTGAAAAAGATACAATATCCATTAAGGATATTGCTTATCTCTCAGCAGCGACGCATCATGAATTTGCCTTATTGCGAGGTAAAACGAAAGATATTATAGTTCATGGTGTTGAGAGACATTGCCATTTTAATGAGGAACTTCTAGATTTACTACAAACAAAGAAACTACGATTGATTGTTCACACACATTCAGATTATGGAAAAATAAAACCATCGGCAGATGATAGAGAGTTTTTAAAGCATATTGGCCAAAAATCTAGTATTATTATTTCATATATTACAGGCGCTGAATTTGAATTTGGTTCAAATTCATTTGAAGATATTTAGAATAGGAGAGACGAAAATGTTAACAGTAAAAGAAGCAAAGAAAATAGGAATTAGGGCATGTATTGATGCCATTGGATATGAATTTTGTAAGAAGCATGCAGATAACAGTACTTCTGGCTATGGTGTAGAGGATGGAAGTGTATATTGCTTTGTCGGAGTTAGTGATGAACCTGCGCCGGAGTGCGACATTTCTAAAGTGGATAGTTTAATCCTAACCTCTGGAGAGGATTGGCCATATTCGGCTAGTTGTAATGTAGATATGCAGGATGGTCGAATTGAAATGTTGGAAGTGAAAAAGCCAAATGAATTTTAAACTCTAAGGAAGTAGTTACGCTACTTCCTTTTTGTGTTATAATACAAATAACTTTTAATTTGAGTGAACGGATAGAATGCTATGAGTGATAAGAAACTAATTCGAATCTCCGTGCGTAACCTGGTGGAATTCATCTTACGCGAGGGAGACATTGACAATCGAATAGCAGGGACATCGGAAAAGGATGCGATGCAGCTCGGCAGTAAAATCCATCGAAAGATACAGCGGCAGATGGGTTCTAATTATAGTGCAGAAGTTTCGTTAAAAACACAGGTACCATTTGAGAAATTTATGTTGCAAGTCGAAGGCAGAGCAGATGGAGTTCAAGTGGATGAAAACGGTGCACTTATCGATGAGATTAAGGGTGTGCAACGGGAAATTGAGCATATCAAAGAACCAGTCGGAGTGCATTTGGCGCAGGCAAAGTGTTATGCGTATATCTATGGTAGTCAGCAGAATTTGAAAGAGATAACGGTGCAGATGACCTATTGTCAGTTGGAGTCAGAGGCAATTATTCGTTTTCAGGAAAAGTATAGTGTGGCAGATTTAGAAGAATGGTTCACTTCGCTTGTCAATCAATACGAGAAATGGGCAAGTTTTGAGATTGAATGGGAAGTGACGAGAACGAATTCTATCAAACAGACAGAATTTCCTTACGAGTATCGCAAAGGACAGAAGGAACTAGTAACTTCTGTGTATAAGACCATTCTCCGAAAGAAGAAACTCTTTATTCAGGCCCCAACCGGAGTGGGAAAAACAATCGCAACGATTTTTCCGGCGGTGAAAGCCATGGGAGAAGGTCTTGGGAACAAACTGTTTTATCTGACAGCTAAAACGATTACAAGAACGGTGGCGGAACAGGCGTTTTCACATATGCGTTTCCAAGGTTTACGGATGAAGACAATTACATTGACTGCAAAAGAAAAGATATGTTTCTGTGAGCAGACGGAATGTAATCCGGATGCATGTCCGTATGCAAAAGGACATTTTGACCGCGTTAATGATGCTGTCTATGACTTGCTTATTTCAGCTGATCACATCACTAGAGATTTAGTGGAGGAATATGCCAATAAACATGTGGTCTGTCCGTTTGAGATGGCGTTAGATGTGTCGCTCTGGGTCGATGGAGTCATCTGTGACTATAATTATGTCTTTGATCCACGAGCACATTTGAAACGATTCTTTTCGGAGGGCAAGAAGGGAAATTATCTCTTCTTGATTGATGAGGCACATAACTTGGTGGAACGTGCACGGGAAATGTATAGTGCCATCCTTTACAAAGAAGATTTTCTGAGTGTAAAAAAAAAAGTTAAAGAACACCAGAAGCTTGTCTATCAGTTGGATGCCTGCAACAAGATTCTGCTTGAGATGAAGCGGGAATGTGAAACCTATCGGCTTTACGAAAATGTATCTCATTTCTATATTAAATTAGTAAATGTCTATACGCAGTTAGAAAAGTTTCTTGAAGAGAATCGACATGTAGACGATGAGATATTGGATTTTTATTTTTCTGTACGATTCTTTCTGGAAGTGTATGAGAATCTGGACGAAAACTATGAGATATACACAGAAGTGGATGAGCAGGGCAATTTCAAGATAAAATTATACTGTGTCAATCCGGCTGCAAATCTGGAAAAATATTTAGAGTATGGGAACAGTACGATTTTCTTTTCTGCGACATTGTTGCCGATAGCATATTATAAGAAGTTACTTAGTGTGGAGACGGATGATTATGCAATCTATGCAGAATCTATGTTTGTTGAAGCAAATAGGCTGCTTTTGATTGGAAATGACGTGAGTACCCGATATACACAGAGAGGAAAGACAATGTATCGCAAGTATGCATCGTATGTTGCAAATATTGTTCAGGCACGAAAGGGGAATTATCTGGCATTCTTTCCGTCTTATCTTTTTATGGAGCATGTCAAGGAATGTTTTGATGAACTTGAAATGAAGTATATAGAATGCATTGCGCAAGGGCAGAATATGCGTGAACAGGATCGGGAAGAATTTCTACAGAAGTTTGAAAAAGAACAGGATAAAAGTCTTGTCGGCTTCTGTGTGCTCGGTGGCGTGTTCTCAGAGGGAATCGATTTGACAGAGGAGAGACTGATTGGAGCAATCATTGTTGGGACAGGGCTTCCTCAGGTCTGCAGTGAGAGAGAAATCTTAAAGCAATATTTTGATAAACAGGGTGAAAGTGGATTTGATTACGCCTATCTGTATCCGGGAATGAACAAAGTACTTCAGGCAGCAGGGCGTGTCATTCGGACGGAGAATGATATCGGTGTTGTTGCACTTTTAGATGAACGCTTTCGAGGCACAGAGTACCAGAAAACATTTCCAAGGGAATGGAAGAAAATCGATTATGCGAATAAAGAGTCAATTCGTGAGAAAGTAAGTGTGTTTTGGGAGAGCAAGGAGTTATTAGATGAAAAAGGCTGCCGTGAGTAAAATCATGACAGCCCATAACGATTATTCAAAATAGTTTAAGAATTCTAGCGTTGCCTTGGAAACAGGAACACGATTGTTATATACAATGGCAAGTTCTCTGGTTGGAAGTTCCTCTTCCATATTCAAGCAGAAAAGTTCGTCGGAATCTTTTGGTATGCAATAGTCCGGAACGAATGCGATACCAAGACCGATTTTAGCAAGGTCTAATAAAAGGTCATTGCTGGTAAGTTCGATTTCCGGAACCAAATCCAATTCATGTTGTTGGAATAGACTATGTAGGAATTCGCTGGTTGTCGTGTGTTTTTCTAACATGAGAATCGGATAGTCTAGCAGTTCACGAAAGGACACTTTTTTATTACGAAGTTCCGCAAAGGAATTGTTTGCAACAAAAACGTCTTTAAAGTTTTTGATTCTCTTTATAGCATGCAGATTAGAAAGGTGTGAATTTGGGTAGTTAATTACAATACAATCCACCTGACCTGCTTCTAACAGTTCCACACATTTGATAGAAGTTTCATTTGTCACTTTAATATGTGCATTTGGAAATTCCTTGTGGAATTTTTCAAGGTACGGCACTAGGAAGTAGCGGCAGATGGTATCACTTGCACCGATGCGAATCTGTCCACCGGTAGAAGCGGAATCTACAAGTTGAGATTCTCCGCGCTTGATTAGATTCATAGCAGGTTCAATGTGACGCAACAAGATTTCACCCTCTGGTGTGAGTTGTACGCGCTTGGTGCTGCGGATAAATAAAGTCTGGTCTAGTTTTTTTTCCAATGCTTTAATAGTTTGACTAACTGCCGACTGTGAGATATATAATTGTTTTGAGGCCTCTGAAAAGCTTAGCGTAGAGGCAACATGATAAAATACTTTGTACAATTCGTAATTGATATCCATTATTAGAACTCCTTATAAATCATAGGACTATTATAAGTAAAAAGAAAATATTATGCAATAGAAAGAGGAAAAATATGAAAACTTTACAACGGACATTCGGAATCGTAGCAAGTATAGCAGTCATCGTGATTCTGTTGATTTCAGCTTTTGAAATCGGAGCATACAGTGATTACGGCTGGTACGAAAAAGAATACGCGAAATATGAAGTCTTGGACGATTTGGAAATGGAGATGGAAGATGCCATGTATGTTACAGAAGAGATGATGACATATCTCCGTGGAAATCGTGCGGACCTGGTGGTTGACACAGTTGTAAACGGAGAAGAAAGAGAATTTTTTAATGATAGAGAAAAAGCACACATGGTAGATGTGCAAAATCTGTTTATCGGCGGATTGTGGATGCGAAGAATTGCACTGCTGATATTTGCGCTGGCAGTTGTAGCCATGATAAAGATGAAAGTGGATTGGAAGAGGCTTTTGCCGAAATCATTTTTAATAGGGCTAGGTGCATTTATTGGGATTACAGCAGGTGCAGGACTTTTGTTTATGTCTGATTTTAATAAATATTTTACCATGTTCCATGAGATTTTCTTTGACAATGACCTATGGCTCTTGCACCCGAGAACAGATCTGTTAATCCGAATGCTTCCGGAAGGATTTTTCATGGATATGGTTGTTCGAATCGGAATTATCTTCCTAATTTTGCTTCTTTTGGGAGTTGTTATAAGTATTATTGCATTATGGAAGCAGAGAAATAAGAATAACTAATAAAACATTTAAGATATATTAATTGTACTAATGATATAAAGTGTGATATGATAGAGAAAATACATGACGAAAATCGTAGGAGGGTACTATGAGTAGTGTAAAACGCGTATACGTAGAAAAGAAACCAGAATACGCTGTTCAGGCGAAAGCGTTGAAGAGCGAGATGAAGAGTTATTTAGGGATTAAGAATGTAGAAAATGTTCGTGTGTTAATTCGTTATGACATTGAGAACATTTCTGATGCGACATTTGAGACAGCATGTAACGGTATCTTTTCAGAACCACCGGTAGATACATTATACAAAGAAACATTTGATATGAAAGAAGGAAGCAGAGTATTTTCAGTGGAATACCTTCCTGGCCAATTTGACCAGAGAGCAGACTCTGCTGTTCAATGTGTACAGTTTATTAAAGAGGACGAGCTTCCTGTTATTAAGTCTGCAACAACATATGTAATTGAAGGAGACCTTACAGATCAGGAGTTTGAAGCAGTAAAAGCACACTGCATTAACCCTGTGGATTCTAGAGAAACAGGCATGGAGAAACCGGAAACTTTGATTACCGTATTTGACGAGCCAGAAGATGTAAAAATCTTTGACGGTTTTAAAGATATGGATGAGAAAGCACTTGAAGAGTTGTATAAATCACTTGGAATGGCTATGACATTCAAGGATTTCTTACATATCCAAAACTACTTCAAGAACGAGGAAGACAGAGATCCTTCTATGACAGAGATTCGCGTACTTGATACATATTGGTCAGATCACTGCCGCCACACAACATTTGCGACAGAACTTAAAGACATCACATTTGGCGAGGGTGATTATAAAGAACCAATCGTAAATGCGTATAAAAAATATTTGAACGACCACAGTGAAATCTTCAAAGGCAGAGAAGACAAATTTGTATGCTTAATGGACCTTGCGCTTATGGCAATGAGAAGACTGAAACTGGAAGGTAAATTGGAAGACCAGGAAAAATCAGACGAAATCAACGCATGTAGTATCGTTGTTCCGGTTGTTGTTGACGGGGTAGAAGAAGAGTGGCTTGTAAACTTCAAGAACGAAACACACAACCATCCGACAGAAATTGAACCATTTGGTGGTGCGGCTACTTGTCTTGGCGGATGTATCCGTGACCCGTTGTCTGGACGTACCTATGTATATCAGGCAATGCGTGTAACAGGTGCAGCAGACCCAACAGTTTCTGTAAAAGATACCTTAAAAGGAAAACTTCCACAGAAGAAATTAGTTCGTGAGGCGGCTCACGGTTACAGTACATATGGTAACCAAATCGGTCTTGCAACTGGCGCAGTTAAAGAGATTTATCATCCAAACTACGTTGCAAAACGTATGGAAATCGGTGCAGTATTAGGTGCAGCTCCAAGAAGAGCAGTTATCCGTGAGACATCTGACCCGGGCGATATCATCATCTTACTCGGCGGACGTACCGGACGTGACGGTTGCGGCGGTGCTACAGGTTCTTCTAAGGTTCACACAGAAGAATCTATCGAGACATGTGGTGCAGAGGTTCAGAAGGGTAACCCACCTACAGAGCGTAAGATTCAACGTCTCTTTAGAAGAGAAGAAGTTAGTAAGTTGATTAAGAAATGTAACGACTTTGGTGCAGGTGGAGTTTCTGTTGCTATTGGTGAGTTGGCAGACGGACTTCAGATTAATTTGGATAAAGTACCTAAGAAATATGCAGGCCTTGACGGAACGGAGATTGCTATCTCTGAATCACAAGAGCGTATGGCTGTTGTAATCGATCCAAAAGACGTTGCAGAATTCATGGGCTATGCAAAAGAAGAGAACTTAGAGGCAGTTGAGGTTGCTGTTGTTACAGAAGACCCAAGACTCGTTCTTTCATGGAGAGGAAAAGAGATTGTAAATATTTCTCGTGCATTCCTTGATACAAACGGCGCACCTCAGGAAACAGCAGTTGCAGTTGATATTCCTAACAGAGCAGACAGCATTTTAGTAAAAGAAGAAGTTACAGATGTAAAAGAAAAATGGCTTGAAACACTTTCTGACCTCAACGTATGTTCGCAGAAAGGTCTTGTGGAAAT
>JAZNHX010000012.1:0-21944 GCA_045577115.1 Faecalimonas sp.
GGGGCTGTCGGGAAATAGATAGCTTAGCATAATGGGGAAGGAATAACTCGTGCGAGTTATTCCTTCCCCAAAACTTTGTCCTAAAAAGAGAAAAAAGATGGTTAAACAACCACCTTTTCTCCGTTACATGTTATAATGTAACTATGAACACCAATAGTTATTATACCGAATATTTTGAATTAGGACAACAAAAAATTAACTTTAGTTTCTACGAAATAGGTTTGCCGGCTGACGATGAAGTCCATACCCTAAAAAAAGTATTGGAGGATTTAGATTATACGAGCCTTATTGCTCAGTATTCAGACTTGGGAAGGAAACCTGCAAATCCTATTATGATGCATGCCATCACTACCTATGCAAACATGCTTGGAATACGAAGTGTGGATCGTATCGTAGAACTATGTGAAAGGGACATTGCGTTCATATGGCTGGCACAGGGACAGAAGCCAAAACGGGATGCTTTTTATGAGTTTCTAAACAAAAGACTTACTTCTGAAGTCTTGGAAGATATTCATTACCAGTTTATAAGAAGACTGGAAAAAGAAGGTCTTGTCACATTAAAAGCACTGTTTATAGACGGCACCAAAATAGAAGCCAATGCAAACCGTTATACGTTTGTATGGCGTGGAAGTCTCAATTATCATCTCGCAGGACTTTTAGATACAATTGATGAATTATATACAAGGTATAATTCCCTTTTGGAAGAAAACGGATATGATAAAAAATATGAACTTCCGAGAGCTAAGATGTTTATCATTGACGGAGTGGATAAAGTACGGGAAGTCATCGAGAAAAACCGAAGCCGCAAACTTACAAAACACAAGAAAATATCGAACAATACCTGTATTGAGATTGATTCCTGTTCACCGTTAGAAATTTTGAAACTCCTTACAAATCTGACAAGGATTGCAAATGAAGAAGGGATAGAATTCGTATCTGAGAAAGGCAATCGAAAGCCTGAAGTACAAAAGTTGTACGAAGAACTGGAAGCATGCGGAGAACGTCTGATGAAATATAAAGAATGCTTCGAAATCATGGGTAAAGACCGAAACAGTTACTCCAAGACAGACCTTGAAGCCACTTTCATGAGAATGAAAGAAGACCATATGCGAAACGGTCAGTTAAAACCTGCATATAACGTACAGATTGCAGTTGAAAATTACTTTATTATCCATACATATGTAAGTTCTGACCGTACGGATTATAGCGCATATATTCCGGTACTTGAAAAGCATAAAGAAGCATTTGACACATATCCGGAAGAAGCCACTGCCGACAGCGGATACTGCAGCGAGAAAAATCTGCATTTCAACAAAGTAAACAATATCAAGAGTTATATTAAACTGCAAACACATGAAAAGATGAAAACCAGAGCCTATCAAAATGACATAGGCAAGCATTACAACATGGAGAAAATCGAAGAATCCAACGGACACTATTATCGTTGCCATGATGGACGAGAACTCAGATTTATCCACACTGAAACGCGAAAACAGGGGGATTATACACAAACATATGAAGTGTATGGCTGTGCGGATTGCAGTGGTTGCCCATACAAATCCAAATGTCTGTATAAATACGATGAACAGACAGATGTCGATAAAAATAAAATGATGAAGATAAATGAGTATTGGGAAGAACTTCAGGCAGAGTCCCATGCAAATATCCTGAGTGAAGAAGGAATTCTGAATCGACAGATACGCTCCATTCAAACGGAAGGTCATTTTGGTGACATCAAAGAAAATGAAGATTTTCGCAGATTCAATCATCGTTCAAAAGATAAAGTATATAAGGAGTTTCTGTTGTTTGCCATGGGCAGAAATATAAATAAATATCACCGTTTCCTTCAAGGAGCGTTGAAGAAATTTGAAGGAAAAACAGAGCAAACAGCAGCCTAACAAAAAATGCGTTCCAAACAAAAGAGGACCTTAGATTTTTGCGCCCAAAATTCAGAAGAACAACAATTGAAAAACTAATAAAAAGCAACCCTACAGAAATCTGCTACTTAAAAAGCGTTGATTTCTATAGGGTTGTCATCATTTCTTATTTACGGAGTTGAATTTGGGCATTTCCCGACAACTCCATTTTTGTAACACTATTAGCAATCGCAACTCTTCGGCATATCGAATTCCGGATTGAATGCGTAGAAGTTCTTACTATCCAATTTATCCTGTGTGATGCGAAGCGCTTCGCCGAATCTCTGATAATGTACAACCTCACGCTGACGAAGGAAACGAATTGGGTCACAGATTTCAGGATCATTAATTGTACGAAGAATATTGTCGTAAGTAGTACGGGCTTTTTGCTCGGCTGCCAAGTCCTCATGCAAGTCTGTGATTGGATCACCTTTTGACTGGAAGTAAGTAGCTGTGAAAGGTGTTCCTGAAGCAGCCTGTGGCCAAAGTGCGAGTGTATGGTCTACATAATATTTGTCAAAACCATATTTTTTGATTTCTTCTACAGATAAACCTTTGGTCAGTTGATAGACAATAGCGCATATCATTTCCATGTGTGCCAGTTCCTCTGTTCCGATGTCCGTAAGGATTCCGGTTACTTCCTTATATGGCATAGTGTAACGCTGTGACAAATATCTCATAGATGCGGCTAATTCGCCGTCAGGACCGCCGAACTGACTAATAATAATCTGTGCTGCCTGCGGATTCGTCTGTGTGATTTTTACCGGATACTGCAAACGTTTTTCATAATTCCACATAAACTAACATCCCCCTTCCTGCCATGGCCATGGCTCGTTAATCCAACTCCATCTGTCAGCACAAGACTCCTTGGTGGTGTCGATGGTAAGTGGACCATAATATTTTGCATATTCCTCCAGTGCTTGATTGCGAAGGCTGCTATATTCATGGAAATAAGCGAGAGCCTCCTGGTCATCCGGGTGTGTATCTAAGAACAGCTGGGCTTCAACGACTGCAAAGCTGACTGCATTGATCCATTGTAACAAGTCTTTTCTACATTTTCTGTTACTCATCTTTTCACGCCTCCTCTTCCTAAGAATGGCTTGTCGAGTTCACAGAAGATTGTTCCGTGATGAAGCGCTTTTTCCACTTCATAGATATCTCTCCATGTCTGCCATGGAACATACGCCATTGCCAGTGCTTTGTCGTTCCACATATCGCGTCGCATCATAGGCGTCTGTGTGTGCATAGTTCTGTAATTGTTGTATGGCATCGCATTGTTTCTACAATTTGACATAAAAGCATTTCCTTTCTTAATATACTCTAATATAATGTATGTATTTTGTGAAAATCCGTGCTTCCTTTTCTGTTGCAAATCCCCAAAGAACTCGTTATAATGAACTGTATGAGTAGGTAGCCTATTTGATTGGGGAGTTAAAATATGGAAGCAAATAAGAAAAAAGGGGATAAAGTGCATTATTTTGATTACAGTCTGCTTGCAATTGTGATTTTTCTGATGTGTTTTGGTCTTGTCATGCTTTACAGTACAAGTTCATACGATGCACAGTTATCGCTTGGCGACAGCATGTATTATCTCAAACGACAGGGGATTTTTAGTGTTTTGGGATTCATAATCATGCTGGCGGCCGCAAAAATCGATTATCATTGGTTTGCAAAATTGGCGAAACTTGTATACTGGGTTGCGATGGGAGCGATGTTTTTGGTTCTGACACCGCTCGGAGCAGAATTTAATGGTGCGAGAAGATGGCTCAAGATGCCATTTGATATGACTTTGCAACCGTCGGAGATTACGAAGATTGCGGTAATTGTTTTTATTCCGGTTTTGATTTGCAAGATGGGAAAACATATAAAAAATATGAAGGTTCTCGCAAAGATATTTGCATGGGGTGCGGCAGCAGCGGCAGGTGTGTATTTCTTTACGGACAACCTAAGTACAGCAATCATTGTAATGGGAATTGTCTGCATTATGATTTTTGTTGCACATCCGAAGACGGCTCCGTTTTTGGTGTTAGCCGGAGGTGGTCTGGGGTTACTTGCTATTGTGGTTAAGATTATGGATGCAGCGATGGAGACCAGTGAGAGCTTCCGCCTTCGAAGAATCTTAGTTTGGCTTCATCCGGAGGAATACATATCTGAAGGTGGATTTCAGGTAATGCAAGGGCTCTATGCGATTGGCTCAGGCGGTTTCTTTGGAAAAGGTCTTGGAAACAGTGCGCAGAAGATGATTATCCCGGAGGCACAGAATGATATGATTCTGTCAGTTATCGGTGAAGAGTTGGGTGTCTTTGGTGTGCTTGTGCTTTTGACGATGTTCGGAATTCTGTTGTACCGCCTGATGTTTGTTGCACAGAATGCGCCGGACATGTATGGAGCACTTATGGTAACAGGTGTGTTTGCACATATTGCATTGCAGGTGGTCCTGAATGTGTGTGTTGTGCTTAATGTGATTCCTACAACCGGTGTTACGTTACCATTTGTTAGTTATGGTGGAACATCGACAATATTTTTGATGGCAGAGATGGGAGTTGCACTTAGTGTATCGAATCGAATTGAGTTTGACGAATGAGAAAAAAGATGATATAATTTCACTATTATAGCAATTGGAGGACGAACTAGAGATGAGTCAGGAAAAAGTAAATAAATATAAAGAACAAAAAGCAAATCGTAAAGAACTTATGAAAAAGGCAAAAAGAGCATCACTTATTCGAAATATTATTGCATGCGTTGTACTTGTGGCAACAATTGGCTGGGTAGGATATTCAGGTGTTACATATGTGATTAAACATTGGCCGCGTCCGGAGGTGGATGTGAATTATACATCTGTAGCGGATTATGTGGAGGGGCTTACAGCGGAAGAAGAGACAACCACAGAGGATACTGCATCAGGAGAAGGTACTACTGAAGATGCAGCAGATGTAACTGAATAATAGATGTATTACGGTGTATTAGCGTGAAAATGCTAATACACCGTATTTTTTTGTGTCAAATATAGTTGATACGGTGTGATTTTGTTTTATTGAGGACTGCACCGTAACACTCTAACAATTGCTGAAAAAACTCGATTTATTTACGGCACAAATAAGCAAGACCAAAAATGATACCGTAAATAATTAGATATTTCTTTGAAAAAAATAAAAAAATCTCTTGAAATACGAAAAAAAGTAGTATACAATGGTTTCAAGTGGTGGAAAGTGGTGAATAGTGGTAGAAAATGGGGCAAAAGTGGCAGGCCCATTTCGAAAAGAGGTGAGTTCATTGTTGACAGGAGAATTTAATCATAGCATCGACGCGAAGGGGAGATTGATTATCCCTTCTAAATTTCGTGATATCCTGGGGGAGGATTTTGTAATCACGAAAGGTTTAGATGGATGTTTGTTTTTGTATCCGAACAGTGAATGGAACATCTTTGAAGAGAAACTAAGAACCTTACCGCTCACGAATAAAAACGCCAGAACCTTCACACGATATTTTTTAGGAAGTGCAGTGGATGGCGGCCTTGACAAACAAGGCAGAGTTTTAATTTCTTCAGCCCTAAGAGAATTTGCCGGGCTCGAAAAAGAAGTCGTTCTAGTAGGGGTGCTAGACCGAGTGGAAATTTGGGACAAGGCAAAATGGGATGATAGTAATGCTGTTGTGGAAGATAACATGGATGACATCGCAAGTCAGATGGAAGAATTAGGACTTAGTATCTAAAACTTTCGCTACATTTGGAGGTATGTATGGTATTTAAGCACACATCAGTGTTATTGGAAGAAACCGTAGATGGTCTGAACATCAAGCCGGACGGCATCTACGTAGATGGAACGCTTGGTGGAGGTGGACATGCCTACGAGGTGTGCTCACGACTTAGCAGCAAGGGGAGATTTATAGGTATAGACCAGGACGAAGCAGCAATCGAGGCTGCAGGCGCCCGCTTAAGCGACTTCGGGGAGAGAGTCACAATAGTCCGAAGCAACTACTGTGATATGAAGTTGCGGCTTCAAGAACTAGGCATTGACAAAGTAGATGGGATCGTGCTCGATCTGGGCGTATCATCTTATCAGTTAGATACGGCAGAGCGAGGATTCTCCTATCGGGTAGATGCTCCTTTGGATATGAGGATGGATAGACGTCAGAAGATGACAGCCAAGGACATCGTCAATGACTATAGTGAGATGGATCTTTTTCGCATCATTCGTGATTACGGGGAAGATAAATTCGCGAAAAACATCGCAAAACACATTGTGATGGAGCGTGAAAAAGGTCCCATCGAAACTACTGGACAGTTGATAGAGATTATCAAACGTGCCATACCAATGAAATTTCAGAAGACTGCAGGACATCCTGCAAAGAGAACCTTCCAGGCAATTCGTATTGAATTAAATAGGGAACTGGAGGTTCTGAGAGACACTTTGGATGACATGATTGACTTACTGAATACAGGCGGAAGGATATGTATTATCACCTTTCATTCATTAGAGGACAGAATTGTAAAGAGCATCTTCAAGAGAAATGAAGACCCTTGCACCTGTCCAAGCCATTTCCCAGTATGTATTTGTGGAAATGCATCAAAAGGGAACGTCATTACGAGAAAACCAATTCTTCCGAGCACTGAGGAGTTGGAAGAGAACAGTCGCTCGAAAAGTGCGAAACTTCGTGTTTTTGAGAGAAGTTAAACAATAGGGGAATATCAATCATATAAGGGAGAGAAAGTTATGGCAACTTATGTAAGCGGAAATGTTGTACGTAAAGAGACTGCTGTAGTGCCAAAGCAAGTGCAGCAAAAAGAAGTCAGTAGGCGTGTCCGCACGAATCGTAGCAAAGCGATGCACATGAACAGGGGATATGTAACATTTCTTGCAGTTGCAGCTATGGTAACATTGTTTGCATGTGTGCAGTACTTGCAGTTACAATCAGATATTACAAGTCGTTCAAAACATATTACTTCTTTGCAGCAGGAACTTTCTACGGCTAAGGAAGCAAACACAACAAAATATAATGCAATTATGAACACGATGAACTTGGAAGAAATTCGAGATGTTGCAATGAATGAGTTTGGCATGGTCTATGCCGATGACAATCAGATTGTAAAATATCAGAGTCCGACCGGGAAAGCAGTCACGCAGTTCGCAACCATACCGGGAAGCGGAATTGTTGCAAGTTCAGATGTGGTAGAATAATAGAGGGTAAAATCAATGTCAGAAAAGAAGCGAAAAAAACCGTCACCTATTCGGCAGAAATTTCCTAAGAGAATGCAGAAAAAGCTAGTCCTGTTGTTTATTGCAATTGTACTAGCTTTTGTTGGCTTAATTGGGAGAGCAACACATATCAATGCAGAAAATGGTGAGAAATATACAAAGATTGTGTTAGACCAACAACAGTATAACAGTCGTATCATACCGTTTAAACGAGGAGATATCTTGGATAGAAATGGTACGATGATCGCGACCAGCGAGCGCGTGTACAACGTCATTCTGGATGCCTATGTAATGCTTTCAAAGGACGATAAGACAGACCGCGAGACCATTGTTCAGGTAAAGGAGGTTCTGTCAGAGTGCTTTGATATCGAGGGCTCTGTTATTGATGAGATAGTGGAACAAAAAGCAGGTAGTCGATATAATATATTGGCTAAGAAAGTGACATACGCACAGGCACAGGTGTTCAAGTCGGTAAAGGAAGAAGTGTATACCGATGAAAATGGTAAGGAACACAAGAAGTATCCGAACATCTCCTGCATCTGGCTGGAGGATGATTATATCCGATCCTATCCATACAACACACTAGCGTCGGATGTGATAGGATTTACAGTTGCCGGCAATGTGGGTAACGCGGGAATTGAGGCGTCCTACAATAGCATTTTAAATGGAACAGACGGACGAGAGTACGGTTATCAGGATACTGATGCGTCGCTGGAACGCACAGTAAAGAATGCGGTTAATGGTGAGACCGTTGTGTCAACCATAGATATCACACTGCAGAGTATTGTGGAAAAGCATATTCTGGCGTTTAATGAGGAACATAAGAACGAGGCAAGAAGCGGCGAGGGTAGCAGGAATACAGCTGTTATTATCATGAATCCGAATACGGCGGAGATTTTAGCGGAGGCCTCGTATCCGAATTATGATTTGAATAATCCGAGGGATTTGAGCAAATATTATTCTGAGGAAACAATTGCGGCGATGTCCAGTGAGGAAAAATTGGATACGCTCAATAAATTGTGGAGAAATTTCTGTGTCAGTGACACTTACGAGCCGGGTTCCACCATCAAGCCGTTTACAATGGCTTCGGCACTTGAAAATGGAACGCTCGGTGGCGGAGAAGTGTACAATTGTACAGGCTCTAAGGTGGTTTCTGGTACGACGATTCGATGTGCGAACCGCAGTGGTCATGGGATGCAGACGCTTAGTCAAGGAATTGCCAATTCCTGTAACGTGGTGCTGATGAATATCGTTTCCGCACTTGGTCCAAGTGAATTCAGTCGATATCAGAAGATTTTTGGATTTGGTCAGAAGACCGGAATTGATTTGCCGGGTGAGGCAGAGACATCCAGTCTTATTTATCCGGCGGAAAAATTAAAGCCGGTAGAGCTTGCAACCAACTCCTTCGGCCAGAGCTTTAACGCGACAGCAACGCAGATGGTGGCTGGATTTGCCTCTCTTATCAATGGCGGCAATTATTACAAGCCACATGTGGTGAAGCAGATACAGGATGAGAATGGCAATGTAATTGAGAATATCAACCCAGTACTCCTCAAGAAAACAATCTCTGAGGAGACAAGCAGTCAAATGAGATCCTATATGGCAAAGACAATGACGGAAGGTACCGGAAAAAGTGCCGCTGTGGAAGGTTACAGCATGGGCGGCAAAACCGGAACAGCAGAAAAATTGCCTCGTGGAAATGGAAAATACCTTCTCTCTATCATGGCATTTGCACCTGTTAAGAATCCTGAAATTCTGGTGTATGTTGTGATTGACGAACCGAATGTGGAACAGCAGGCGACAAGCAGTCTTGTAAAGGATTTGGCGAGAAATATTATGGAGGAAGCATTTCCTTATTTGAATATTACAAAAGAAGTAGTGAGTGAATAATCATAACCTCGCAAAAGTGTACATAAAAATTAACAACACTTTTGTGAGGTTATCTTTATGAAGAATAAAACATATAATCGCAGAAAGATTCTGATTGTCTTTTTGCTAGCATTTTTTCTGTTGGTAGGTTTAATTGCGAGACTTGCATATCTTATGATTGTTGAGGCAGACTACTATCAGGAGCGGGCAGAACAGCTGCATGAAAGAGAACGCTCCATCAAGGCGGCGAGAGGTGAGATTGTGGACAGAAATGGTGTAGTGCTTGCTACAAACAAGACAGTATGTACCATTTCAGTTATACATAGCCAGCTGAAGGATGCGGAGAAAGTCATACAGATACTGTCGAAGGAACTAGAGATGGATGAGGCGACCGTGCGGAAAAAAGTAGAAAAAGTATCTTCGCGGGAGCAAGTCAAGTCTAACGTAGCAAAGGAGGTCGGTGACCGCATTCGAGAATATGAACTTGATGGTGTGAAGGTAGATGAAGACTATAAGAGATATTATCCGTTTGATGAGCTTGCGTCCAAGGTGCTTGGTTTTACAGGTGGCGATAATCAGGGAATTATTGGTCTGGAAGTCAAGTATGAGGAGTACTTGAAGGGGCAGAATGGCACTATTTTAACCACGACAGATGCAAGGGGAATTGAATTGGAAGGAATTGCGGAGGAGCGTCTGGAACCAGTTGCGGGTAATACATTGCAACTGAGTTTGGATTACAATATTCAGAAATATGCACAGCAAGCGGCGGAGAAGGTCAAGCAGGAGAAGGAGGCCGATAAGGTATCGCTACTTGTGATGAATCCGCAGAACGGGGAGGTGCTTGCGATGGTAAATGTTCCGGAGTTCAATCTGAATGAACCGTTTTCGTTAGAGAGCATGCAGTTAGAGGAAGAACCTGCAGATGATGAGGAGAAGCAGAATCTGCTAAATCAGATGTGGCGAAATGCCTGTATCAACGATACCTATGAGCCAGGTTCTACGTTCAAAACATTTACAACAGCGGCCTGCTTGGAGGCGGGTGTGTTAAGCTTAAGTGATGGGTTTTATTGCCCGGGATATCGCATGGTGGAGGATCGGAGAATCCGTTGTCACAAGGTAGGCGGACACGGCTCGGAAACGTTTGTACAGGGCATACAGAATTCCTGCAATCCGGTGTTTATAGATATTGGCTTGCGACTCGGTGTGGACCGTTTTTATGAATATTTTCAGAAGTTCGGACTGATGGATAAAACAGGTGTCGATTTGCCGGGTGAGGCGGGAACGATTATGCATAAAAAATCGAATGTAAAATCCGTGGAGCTGGCAACGATGTCGTTCGGACAGTCTTTTCAGATCACCCCGATTCAGCTAGCAACCTCAGTGAGTTCCTATGTCAATGGCGGTAAACGCGTGACACCACATCTTGGTATGCGGGTTGTGAATGGAGAAGGAGAGGTTGTCAAGGAATTCACTTACAAGGAAGAACAGGTGCTATCAGAACAGACCTCAAAAACCATGCAGGAACTGTTGGAGAGTGTGGTGTCTGAGGGAACCGGAAAGAATGCATTTATCGAAGGCTACGAAATCGGCGGAAAGACTGCCACATCCCAGACATTGCCGCGAAGTGCGAACAAATATATTTCTTCATTTGTCGGTTTTGCACCAGCTGATAATCCACAAGTTTTGGCACTTGTCGTGATACACAATCCTCAGGGAATCTACTATGGCGGAACTATCGCGGCACCAGTCATCAAAACGGTTTTTGAGAATATACTACCATATCTGGGGATTGAAAAGACAGGCGAATCGTTGTATACTAATTAAGGTTGTAAGGAATAACAAAAGATATAAAGAGGTGTATTATGGATTATAAAATTATTTTACCGGTGCTACTGTCATTTATCCTGAGCGTCATCATGGGACCAGTCGTAATACCGATTCTTCGTAAGCTAAAAATGAAACAGACGGAACGAGAGGATGGTGTAAAATCACATCTCAAAAAGGCTGGAACTCCAACGATGGGTGGTGTTATCATTCTGGCAAGTATTGTGGTGACATCTCTGTTTTTTATAAAGGATTATCCGAAGATTATTCCGATTATGTTTGTAACGGTTGGCTTTGGTTTGATTGGATTTTTGGATGATTATTTAAAGGTTGTAATGAAACGTTCCGATGGACTTTTTCCGAAGCAGAAGATGGGACTTCAGATACTGGTGACCGCAGTATTTGCATTTTATATCGTAAAGGTCGCACAGGTTCCGCTTACGATGCTGATTCCGTTTACGAATGGAAAGTATCTGAATCTGGGATTTCTGGCGGTTCCAATGTTATTTATCGTTATAATCGGAACTGTGAATGGTGTTAATTTTACGGATGGCTTGGACGGCTTGGCGTCTAGCGTCACGGTTTTAGTTGCTACATTTTTCACAGTAGTTGCCATAGGTACAAAGAGTGGAATTGAGCCGATTACATGTGCAGTTGTAGGTGCGCTTCTTGGCTTCTTATTATTTAATGTATACCCGGCAAGTGTATTTATGGGGGATACGGGCTCTTTGGCGCTTGGCGGATTTGTTGCATCAACTGCATACATGCTTCAGATGCCGCTCTTTATTGTACTCGTGGGAATGATTTATCTGGTAGAGGTATTATCCGTTATCATTCAAGTAACTTATTTTAAGAAGACAGGTGGCAAACGTATCTTTAAGATGGCGCCGATTCATCATCATTTTGAGTTGTGTGGCTGGTCAGAAACAAGGGTTGTAGCGGTGTTTTCGATTGTGACAGCAATTCTTTGTCTAGTTGCGTTGGCGGCTATGTAGAGAAGCAAAAAGGGGCGAGAGTATGAGTGGGAAAAAAGTGCTTGTGTTTGGTTCCGGAATCAGCGGAATCGGCGCATGCAGATTGTTAGAACAGGTTGAAAAAGAAGTTGTTTTGTACGATGGCAATGCATTGCTTAATGCAGATAAAATAAGAGAACAGTTGGGGAGTGCTACGACAGTAGAGATTGTGTTGGGAGACCTTTCTGATGAAGTGATAGATTGTTTAGACTTGGTGGTTATGAGTCCGGGAGTTCCGACCGACCTTCCGGTTGTTAATCGCATGCGTGAAAAAGGCATTCCCATCTGGGGTGAGATTGAATTGGCATATCACTATGGCAAGGGAGACGTACTGGCGATTACCGGAACAAATGGTAAGACTACTACAACAGCACTGCTCGGCGAGATTATGAAGAATTACAAAGAGAGTGTATATGTGGTCGGCAATATCGGAAATCCTTATACAACAGTTGCTTTAGATATGACTGAAGAAAGTGTTGCAGTAGCTGAGGTGAGTAGTTTTCAACTAGAAACGATACATAGTTTCTGCCCAAAGGTTAGCGCAATTCTGAATATCACGCCGGACCATTTGAATCGCCATCATACGATGGAAAACTATATTGCAGCGAAAGAGGATATTGCCAAGAATCAGTCAGCAGCGGACGTGTGTGTGCTCAATTATGAGGACGAGGTGACGCGTAAATTTGGTGAAAGATTGCAGTGTCAGGTTCTATATTTCAGCAGTCAGCGTAAACTAGAGAAAGGCATCTTTTTAGATGGTGGCAATATCATTTATAAAGATGATGAGGAACTGATAGTTTGCCATATAGATGAGTTGCAGATTCTGGGAACGCACAATCATGAGAATGTGATGGCGGCTTCCGCCATGGCACTGTCTTACGGTGTCCCGATTGAGATTGTAAGAGACACAGTCAAGGCTTTTGCAGGTGTGGCACACCGCATTGAATATGTCTGCGAGAAGCACGGCGTGGCATATTATAATGATTCCAAGGGAACGAATCCGGATGCGGCAATCAAGGGCATTCAGGCAATGAATCGCAGAACTCTTTTAATTGGAGGAGGTTATGACAAGGATTCCGAGTATGAAGAGTGGATTGAGGCGTTCGATGGCAAAGTAAAACATCTGGTATTGCTGGGACAGACACGCGAAAAGATTGCGGAGGCAGCAAGAAGAGTTGGTTTTGAGAATATTATTTTGGTAGATTCACTGGAGGAAGCAGTTCTTACCTGTGCGAGACTGGCAGAGCCGGGAGATGCAGTGCTCCTTTCACCTGCCTGTGCAAGCTGGGGCATGTTCAAGAATTATGAAGAACGAGGAGATAAGTTTAAGGACTTTGTAAATGCTTTGTAAGAGGTGAAGGGCTTGTCAAAACCAAAAAAGCATAAGACCTTTGATTATGGTCTTCTGGCTGTCGTAATGATACTGATTATTGTGGGGTTATACATTTTGTACAGCACCAGTGCGTACAATGGCCAAAATAAGTTTCAGGATGAGTTTTATTATTTAAAGAAACAGTTCTTTGCAACATCTCTGGGACTTGCGTGCATGTATGCAATGGCGAACATTGATTATCATATCTGGAAAAGATTTGCTATTCCGGCATATATTCTGTCATTGATTCTTTCTCTGGCAGTATTGTTTGTCGGAGATGAATATAATGGGTCCAAAAGATGGTTGTCTTTTGGACCTTTGTCATTTCAGCCGTCTGAATTTGCCAAACTTGCGGTGATTCTATTCTTGTCGAGCATGATTATAAAGCAGGGGAACAAGATGAAGAAGATGAGAACCCTTCTCTTCATTATGATATTGATTCTTCCGATAGTCGGGCTTGTTGGTGCGAGTAACTTAAGTACGGCGATTATTATATTGGGAATCGGTGTAGTACTTGTATTTGTGGCGAGCCCGATGTATGCACAGTTTATATGGATTGGTGTGAGTGCAATAGCATTCTTGGCGATATTTCTCGCTACAGCAAGTTATCGTCTGGAACGTCTGGCTATCTGGCGTAATCCTGAGAATTATGAGAAGGGCTATCAGACGCTGCAGGGGCTCTATGCCATTGGTTCCGGGGGACTGTTTGGAAGGGGAAGCGGAGAGAGTATTCAGAAGCTCGGGTTTGTCCCTGAGGCGCAGAATGACATGATATTTTCCATTGTCTGTGAGGAATGGGGGCTTGTGGGAGCTGGATTTCTGATTGTTCTGTTTTTGATACTGATATGGCGTTTTTTTGTAATAGCAGTCAACGCAAAAGATTTGTTTGGTTCCTTGATTGCATCGGGAGCGATGGCACACATGATGATTCAGGTAATTCTCAATATCGCCGTAGTGACCAATACGATACCGAACACCGGAATTACATTACCGTTTGTCAGTTACGGAGGAACGTCGGTTTTATTCTTATTAACAGAAATAGGGCTTGTACTGAATGTTTCTAACATGATAGAATGATATTGTTCAGGTTGCGCTTTCGAGGTGGGCTCTGAACAAAAGATGAATTGGGGAGGAAATAAAATGCAGGAGGATACAAAAGGCAAGAAGAAAAAACGCCGCAAAAAGAAAAGTAAATTCGGATACTATCTGTATGCGGTTACAGTCTTGCTTCTGACAATTATAAATATTACACTGGCAGCCCTGCTCCTTACACAAGTGCAGGGAATCGAAGTCAAAGGTACGAAGTATAGCAAGAAAGAAGATATCGTGTCGTGGATAGAGGAAGATCCGCTGACAATCAACTCGTTGTATACGCTATGGAAATTTCGATTCGGTCACTACACACTTCCGGTTTATTTGGAGGATATGGAAGTGAGTCTTGTGGCCCCATGGAAGGTTAAGGTCAAGGTGCAGGAGAAACAGATGATTGGCTGTATGCTGCTTGATAATTCCTATGTGTATTTTGACTCAGAAGGATTGGTGCTAAAGGCAGGAAGCGAATACGATGCGGACATTCCTCTTATAGAGGGACTCGCGATAAAAGAGGCAGAATTGTTCGACTATCTGGATGTGGAGAATCAGAAGGTATTCTCTTATATCGTGAAGGTGACAGAGGAGATTGGAGAGGCAAACTTAAGCCCTGACCGCCTAGTGTGGGAGGATGACAGTATGAACCTCTATTTCGAGCAGGTGTGTGTCAAATTGGGCAAATCCAATTTCGCGGAGAAGATTCTGCAGCTCCCTCCAATACTGACTGAATTGGAAGGAAAACACGGTACACTTCAGATGGAACATTACACAGAAGACAGTACGAGCATCAGTTTTGAAAAAAGTGATGAATAATCATAAAAAAACTATTGATTATTTGTGGAAAAGTATTTATTATATATGTATATGGCAAAATGCGATACGTCTAGGGGCGTATGAGATAAATAAGGGAAACAAAGGAGGAAAAACTCTTGTTAGAAATCAAAACAAACGAATCAGAAGCAGCAGCAAAAATTATTGTTATCGGTGTAGGTGGAGGCGGAAATAACGCTGTCAACCGCATGATTGACGAACAGATTGCAGGCGTAGAATTTATCGCAATCAATACAGATAAACAAGCGCTTCAGTTGTCAAAGGCACCAACACTTATGCAGATCGGGGACAAGATTACAAAAGGACTCGGTGCAGGTGCAAGACCGGAGATCGGCGAAAAAGCAGCAGAAGAAAGTGAAGAAGAGATTGCAGCAGCACTGAAAGGTGCTGACATGGTATTCGTTACCTGTGGTATGGGTGGCGGAACCGGTACAGGTGCAACACCGGTTGTAGCACGTATTGCAAAAGAGATGGGAGCACTTACAGTAGGTGTTGTTACGAAGCCTTTCCGTTTCGAAGCAAAGACACGTATGAACAATGCGCTTGCAGGTATTGAAAAATTAAAAGAAAACGTAGATACATTGATTGTTATTCCAAACGACAAGTTATTAGAAGTAGTTGACAGAAGAACAACTATGCCGGATGCTCTTAAGAAAGCTGACGAAGTATTGCAACAAGGTATCCAAGGTATCACAGACCTTATCAACGTACCGTCACTTATCAACCTTGACTTCGCTGACGTTCAGACAGTTATGATTGATAAAGGTATTGCTCATATCGGTATCGGTTATGGTAAAGGCGATGACAAAGCACTTCAGGCTGTAAAAGAAGCTGTGGCTAGTCCACTTCTTGAGACAACTATCGCAGGTGCTTCACATGTTATCATTAACATTTCCGGTGACATCACTCTTATGGATGCAAGTGATGCAGCAGAATACGTTCAAGACCTTGCAGGAGAAGAAGCTAACATCATCTTCGGTGCAATGTATGACGATTCAAAACCGGATGAAGCTACAATTACAGTAATCGCTACAGGATTACACAATGTAGGAGGAACAGCTTCTAAGTTAAAATCAAGATTAGAAGGAAAGGCTCCAACTCTTCAGAATACTGAAAAGTATGTAGCACCGGTAGTTCCAACTCCGGTAATGCCTGAATTAGATCTTGGACTTGCTAATCCGGCTTATGCAAAACCGGCGCAGGCTACTACTGCAGGTACAGCACCTACATTACAGACACCAAGAACACCTGTAAGCCAGGTGAAAGAGCAATCTATTAAGATTCCTACATTCTTAAAAAAATAATAAGCAATAGCAAAGACACGTCATTATGGCGTGTCTTTTTGTATGCGTGAAATTTGTCGAAGGGTTTGCGGGAAACCGCACACGCTTCGACATTTTTTTTTGCTCCGAATTCCTATAATAGATTGTGCTTGAGTACCAAATCAATTTCGTAGCGAAAGAGAAGGTGGTGGAGCTTGTATTACGAATTATATGTGGATGTATTGTTTTTGATAAATTTCATGATGGACTACATATTACTTCTGATTGTGAGAAAAATGCTGCGGTGTACTGCCACACACGGACGCATTTGCATCGGAGCTGCGGTTGGTTCCCTACTGACCTGTCTGGTTGTCATTTTACCAATTCCATACGCCATTATTAAGTTGATACTGTTCCACGTGTTGGTAAACACATGCATGATTTTAGTAGGACTAAAAATCAAAACCATACGGTCTTTTCTAAAAGCAATCATCATGTTGTATATAGGAAGTTTTCTTTTGGGTGGGATTATGGAAGTCTTCCGGCCGTATATAAGAGTCGGAAGTCTCTTTTTGCTCATTGCCATCGTCGGTTACTATCTGGTCATGGCAATCTGGAGGTTCATTTCCTATATGCAGAGATGGAACCAGTGCCACTATATTGTGGAGTTGTATCTGGGGAGTAAGAAATATCAGATAAAAGGCATGATTGATACGGGAAATGGTCTTCGCGACCCGATAAGCGGTATGCCGGTCAATATCTTAGACCGATATACTGCGAGAAAACTTTTTGGCGAAGAACATTTAAAGGACGTGCGATACATTCCTTATCAGTCCATTGGAAAGAAAGCAGGGGTACTTCCGGCCGTTCAATTTGAACGAATGTGTATTTTGAAGGACACGGAGTGCTGGGTGGAGAGACCTCTGATTGCAATTAGTGAGGAAACGATTTCCAAAGGAGGAGAGTATGAAATGATTTTAAATCCGAATTTGTTTTAGGAGGAGTTAAGATGATTATGAAACTGGCTGTTGGACGGCGGTTTATTCAGACTTTTTTGTTTCCGGAGAGCAAGGAGGTCTATTACATAGGAGGGGCGGACGTTCTTCCGGCTCCATTAGGGGTGGAAGAAGAAAATACAGCGATATCGGAATTAGGAACAGAGCGGGAGGAAGAGGCTAAGAAGCTTTTAATTGAACATAATTTGCGATTGGTTGTATATATTGCGAAGAAGTTTGATAATACAGGAATTGGTGTGGAGGATTTGATTTCAATTGGAACCATTGGACTTATTAAGTCTATTCAGACCTTTAATCCGAACAAGAATATTAAGCTTGCGACGTATGCATCCCGCTGTATTGAAAATGAAATATTAATGTATCTTAGAAGAAATAATAAGACAAAACTGGAGGTTTCCATCGATGAACCTTTGAATGTAGATTGGGATGGAAATGAACTGCTTCTGTCAGATATTCTTGGTACGGAAGAAGATACGATTTATAGGGACTTGGAAGAGGAGGTCGAGCATAAACTTCTGGTGAGGGCTATCAACTGCCTCTCTAGCAGGGAGAAACTGATTGTGCAGATGCGATATGGACTTGCGTCGCAGGACGGGGAGGAGAAGACGCAGAAGGAGGTCGCAGACCTACTTGGAATATCCCAGTCCTACATTTCCCGATTGGAGAAGAAGATTATGCAGAGGTTAAAGCGGGAAATGGTTCGTTTTGAAATATAAAATTATTGTAAAACTGTATCATTAAGGAGAGGAAAGTGGTATGATAAAAGAAAAAGGGGTTGACGATAGTGAAACTTACATTTATCGGAGCGGCTCATGAGGTGACAGGAAGTTGCCATTTGCTTGAGGCGAACGGGAAAAACATTTTAATTGATTGTGGAATGGAGCAGGGAGCGGATTTGTTCGAGAATCAAGATCTTCCGGTTTCCGATGCGGAGGTCGATTATATCCTGCTCACGCATGCACATATCGACCATTCAGGGCTTGTTCCACTGATGTGTAAGCATGGATTTAAAGGTGAGATTGTTACAACATTTGCGACGGCAGACTTGTGTAATATCATGCTTCGTGATAGTGCGCACATCCAAGAGTTTGAAGCTGAGTGGCGCAATCGAAAGGCGAGACGTTCGGGAGCACCGCTTTATGAACCTTTATATACAACGCAGGATGCAATAGATGCGATAGGATTGTTATCGCCTTGCGATTATGGACAGAAGATAGAACTTTGCCAAGGCATTTGGGTGAGATTCAACGATATCGGACATTTGCTCGGTTCTGCCAGCATTGAAGTGTGGATTGAGGAAGAAGGAGTTTCTAAGAAGATTGTTTTCTCAGGTGATGTAGGTAATATTGACCAACCGATTATCAAGGATCCATCTGAGGTGAAAGAGGCAGACTATATTGTGATTGAGTCTACCTACGGCAATCGTATTCATAGTGAAGAAAAACCGGATTATCTGGGAGACTTTACTAGAATCTTGCGCGAAACCTTTGCAAAGGGAGGTAATGTAGTCATTCCTTCATTTGCGGTGGGAAGAACACAGGAGATTCTTTATTTTATCCGCGAGATTAAGGAGAAAAACCTTTTGCCTGAGTTTGCAGGATTTGAGGTGTATGTAGACAGTCCGCTTGCAATCGAGGCAACCAGTGTCTTTACAAAGAACGGAAGAGCTTGTTACGACAAGGAAGCAATGGCACTTGTAGATAAGGGAATCAATCCACTGGTATTTCCGGGACTGAAGTTATCTGTGACCAGTGACGATTCTAAACTCATCAATTTTGACGAGAAGCCGAAGGTAATTGTGTCCGCTTCCGGCATGTGTGAGGCGGGACGAATCCGTCATCACTTGAAGCATAACTTATGGAGAAGCGAGAGTACAATTCTGTTTGTGGGTTATCAGGCTGTCGGAACACTTGGCCGTAAGCTCATCGATGGTGCTTCAGCGGTCAAACTCTTTGGAGAAAATATCGAGGTTGCTGCTCGTATTGAGTCTTTGAAGGGTATCAGTGGTCATGCAGATATGAAAGGACTTCTTAATTGGCTTGGAGGGTTTGAAACTGATGTGCGGCATGTATTCGTCGTACACGGTGAGGATGCTGTGACAGAGGAGTTTGCACAGACCATTACAGACACATACGGATGGAATGCGTTTGCACCGTATTCCGGAGGAAGTGTGGACCTTGCAACGAACCAGATTCTCACAGAAGGCACACGTGTTGCAAAGAAGAAGGTAGAGAAACCTGCGAAGGTGAAATCACAGAATGCATTTAATCGTCTGGTACTTGCTTGCAAACGTCTCATGACGGTTGTTATGAAGTGTGAGGGCATGGCGAATAAAGACCTTGCGAAGTTCGAGGGACAGATACAGAATCTTGTGGAGAAATGGGATGTCAAGGACTAAAAGTTTTTTTATTTCAACCTAAGATAGAATAGATTGGAGCCATCTTGTGCATCATTTTACTAGTACGAAAAGTTCTAGGAGGATGACAGGATGGCTCTTAATAAAGTAGAAATCTGTGGTGTGGATACGTCAAAACTTCCGCTTTTAAAGGAAGACGAGAAAAAGGCTCTTTTTGCCAGAATCAAGCAGGGGGACCAGGAAGCAAAAGAAAAATATATCAAAGGCAATCTACGCTTAGTTTTGAGTGTAATTAAACGTTTTGGAAATAGTAATGAAAATGTCGATGATCTGTTTCAAATTGGCTGTGTGGGGCTAATTAAGGCAATTAACAACTTTAACACTGAACTGGATGTCAAGTTCTCCACTTATGCCGTTCCAATGATTATCGGTGAAATAAGACGCTACATGCGCGACAATAGTTCGATTCGAGTGAGTCGTTCTCTCAGAGACACAGCATATAAAGTAATCTATGCAAAAGAAAGTTATCTAAAACGCAATCTTCGGGAGCCAACTCTTGAAGAAATTGCAACGGAAGTTGGCATTCCAAAAGAAGAGATTGTATTTGCAATGGATGCCATCCAAACTCCTATGAGCTTACAGGAACCTGTTTACAACGATGGAGAAGATGCCTTGTATGTCATGGACCAAATTAGTGACAAGAAGAACAAAGAGGAAAACTGGGTTGAGAACCTCGCGTTAGAGGCTGCAATGAAGTGCTTGAATGAACGAGAACGCTATATTATCAAGCTGCGTTTTTTTGAGGGCAAAACGCAGATGGAGGTCGCACAAGAGATTGATATCTCTCAGGCACAAGTAAGCCGGTTAGAGAAGCATGCTCTGAAAATGATGAAGAATTATTTGAGATAATATTTTGTGAAAAAGTGTGCTTTGCACACTTTTTCTATTGAAATTTATATTCGTTCATACTATCATAAACGTATAAACATAACGAGGAGGAGAGCGATGTACAAGGCATGCATATTTGACTTAGATGGTACATTGACAGACACACTGGAATCACTCACATATTCAGTGAATACTACCTTGAAAGAACTGGGGCTTGGTCAAATCACTAGCACCCAATGTAAGGAGTTCATTGGAAGCGGTGCGAGACGTCTGATTGAACAATCCTTACAGACAGCAGGAGATCCGGAGGCTAAACGTATTAAGGAGGCATTGGAGGCGTATGGACGTATTTTTAAGAAATACTGCACGTACCATGTTGCACCGTATGATGGTATTGTGGATATGTTGCAGGAACTTAAAAAGCAAGGTGTTCAGTTAGCTGTGCTCTCGAACAAACCGCATCTTCAGACAAAGGACGTGGTTGCTGCTTTTTTTGAGGAAGACATGTTTGTAAAAGTCTATGGACAGCAGGAGGGTATTCCGAGAAAACCGGATCCGGCAGTTGTATATATGATTCTGGAGGAACTGGGCGTGAGTCAGAAGGAATGTCTCTATATTGGAGATTCCGATGTGGATATGCAGACAGGCTGTGCGGCAGGTGTGCCCACTGTGGGTGTGACATGGGGATTCCGCAGCAAAGATGTGCTTGCAAGTCACGGTGCAACATATATTGTTGACAAACCGGAAGAAATAATCTCAATTGTAAAGGAGTAAAATAATATGTACGAATATGATGATGAATGTTTGAAAGTATTTTTAAAAAAGCAATTACAATTATTTGATGAGCCTGTTGCAGAAAGTTTGGATGAGGCGGAAGCATTTTTAGAGGACTGTATTGCCGTAGTCGTGAATTCATTAAAAGAAGTACGAGAGTATTTCGATGAAAACGGAACAGATATTTCCTATATGTCAGATGAGGATTTAGAGGAAGCATCGGAAGTATTTGCGCTTCCTAGTGGTAGATACCTCGTAGTAGAGGGATAAATGTAAATAGACCTGCACAATGAAATAAAAATTGTGCAGGTTCTTTTTTTTAGGCTCTACGACAAATGTTGGGGTGTGTGCGGAAAACGGCTGTTTTTAATGACAATATCAAACATTTATGAAGAATGCTTCGGTGCATTCTTTTCTATTACCAGAGCAGTGTAAAGGAACCTAGAGTTTCTCGAATCCCAATTCACATAAAAGTCACTTGCAAAAAGTATGTTTGAGAAACCATGCACTCTGTGTCTGTAATATATGCTCGACAACTG
>JAZNHX010000013.1:0-6724 GCA_045577115.1 Faecalimonas sp.
ACACTTTAAAGCGTTGTGGCGTTAAACTTTAAAGCGGTAAAGCAAATATATTTACAGAGGTGGTAGACATGATAACCAAAATTATTTTCTTGTTTGTATTTTTTGCAGTGATGGTTGGTGTGGGACTCTATTCTAGGAAACATGCAACCAATGTGAATGACTTTGTACTTGGTGGGAGAGCTGTTGGACCGTGGCTCACGGCATTTGCATACGGCACATCCTACTTCTCGGCAGTTGTGTTCGTGGGATACGCAGGACAGTTTGGTTATAAATATGGTATCTCGGCAACTTGGATTGGTCTTGGTAATGCTGTGATAGGTTCTCTTCTTGCATGGGTTATATTGGGGAGAAGAACAAGAGTTATGACAAAGCATCTGTCAGCTGCAACGATGCCGGATTTCTTTGGAAAACGTTATAATTCCAACGCGCTCCGTGTTGTAGCTGCAGCGATTTCTTTTATATTTTTGATTCCATATACAGCATCTGTTTATAATGGTCTATCTAGATTGTTTGGAATGGCCTTTGATATCCCGTATGCTGTGTGTGTGATTGTTATGGCGGTTTTGACAGGTGTGTATGTTGTTTTAGGCGGATATATGGCGACAGCCATCAATGACTTTATTCAGGGGATTGTAATGCTTTTTGGTATTGTGGCAGTTATTGCAGCTGTGCTGAATGGACAGGGCGGTTTCTATGAGGCTGTTATGAAACTTGCTGAGATTGAAAGTGATGTTCCTTTGACTATGGGGCAAAAAGGTGTGTTTGCGTCATTCTTTGGACCAGACCTCCCAAACTTGCTTGGTGTTGTTGTTTTGACATCGCTTGGAACATGGGGGTTGCCTCAGATGGTACATAAGTTCTATGCAATTAAGGACGAAAAATCAATCAAGTCAGGCACCATTATTTCTACTATATTTGCAATTGTAGTATCAGGCGGATGTTATTTCTTAGGTGGCTTCGGAAGACTATTTGATACACCTGCAATCCACGGCGAAAATGGTACAGTAATCTATGATGCGATTATTCCATCCATGTTATCTACATTGCCGGATATCTTGATTGGTATTGTAATCGTATTGGTGTTATCGGCGTCGATGTCAACTCTGTCTTCTTTGGTTTTGACATCAAGTTCGACCTTGACGTTAGATATGATTAAGGGAAATATTGTGAAAGATATGGATGAGAAGAAGCAGCTTCTGTGCATGCGAATTATGCTGGTATTCTTTGTGGTTATCAGTGTGATCATAGCATTGGACCCTCCGACATTTATTGCACAGCTCATGGGTATCTCGTGGGGAGCACTGGCAGGAGCATTTCTTGCACCGTTCTTATATGGCCTGTACTGGAAAGGCGTGACAAAAGCAGCTGTATGGGCAAGCTTCGCATGCGGTGTAGGAATTACAGTGGCCAATATGTTTATCAAATTCATCGCATCTCCAATTAATGCAGGTGCAGTTGCAATGGTAGCAGGCTTAATTATCGTACCGATTGTCAGTTTGATTACACCAAAGATGCAGAAAGATGAAGTGGAAAGTGCATTTGCTTGTCTGGAAGAAACGGTAGTTGTTCGCAAGAAACGCTCAATTGAAGAATAGAGATGAAGAGCCTTGTTTCTGTTTAAAGTTTCTATTGTCTGGAAATACTTGAAAAAAACAGAAACGAGGCAATTTTTATGTGTACAGCAATCTCATACAAATCAAAAGACCATTACTTTGGCAGGAATCTTGATATTGATGCATCCTATGATGAAACAGTCACAATCACACCGAGAAACTATCCGTTCGAATTTCGCAAGGAACCCGTTATGGAGCATCATTATGCAATCATCGGTGTGGCTTATATTCAGTCTGATTATCCGTTATATTACGATGCGGTCAATGAAAAAGGGCTTGGTATGGCATCTCTTAATTTCCCTGGAAATGCTGTCTATCAATGCGAGAAAGAGGGAATTCATAATGTTTCACCGTTTGAATTGATTCCATGGGTGCTCGGTCAGTGTCAAAGCATACATGAGGCTAAGAAACTTTTAGCCCAAACTAATCTATTAAAGGTTTCGTTCAAGAAAGAACTGCCGCTTACGCCACTACATTTTATGATTGCGGACAAAGAGGGGTGCATAGTAGTAGAACCAATGAAAGAGGGGATTCGTATTTTCGATAACCCAATTCAGGTTTTGACAAATAATCCGCCGTTCCCATATCATTTATTCCATCTAAACAACTATATTAACATCACGAAGAAGGAACCGGTCAATCGATTTGCAAAAGAGCTGCCACTTGAGATATACAGCAGGGGGATGGGAGGCATCGGACTTCCGGGAGATTTGTCATCCGCATCGAGATTCGTCCGCGCCGCATTTATAAAATGGAACTCTGTGGACGGAGAAAATGAAGAGGAGAGCGTCAGCCAGTTTTTTCACATACTGGATTCGGTCAAGCAGTATAAAGGGTGCGTGCAGATGGAGAGCGGGGCATACGAGTATACGATATACAGCGTGTGCTGCAATACTGACAAGGGAATTTACTATTACAAAACCTATCACAACAGTTCGCTTACTGCGGTAGACATGTATCAAGAAGATTTGGACGGACAAAAACTCATTGCATATCCATTCGAGTTGCAGCAAACGATACGAAGGCTAAATTGATGGGAATCAGATTGCAATACGAAGACGGGCTGTGTTATATTGAAAAGGAAGATGGAAATGTCAGGAAGGAATGAAGAACGTGAGATTTCTGAAAGGTATAGTCAAAACACTAATTGTGCTTGCAGTGGTAGTCGGTAGCATTTTTGCACTCTATCGATATGTGATACCAAAAGAAGTGACACAGCAGATAAAGAATGCGTTTATAAACGTAAAAAACGATATGGGCTTTTATGAGGACAGCGGTATCACCGGAGAAGAATATACTTTTGATACCACATATTATCCGTATTACGGATATCTGAGTGACGATGCTAAGGCGATGTATCAGCAAATCTATGCAAATGCATTAGAACTTGAGACTTCCTTTGTTCCGGTTGTTCCGATAACCGTCAGTGAAGTGGTGAATGTCATCAATGCCGTGTATCATGACCATCCGGAACTCTTTTGGATGGAGAGCGGATACACCTACAAATATACCGAAGACAACACTTGCGTGCATGTTAATCTGAACTTTAATGAGACAGCTAATAATATAGAAGAAGCAAAGTCACAATTCGAGGAAAGGGCCAATGCAATCATCGACGTTGCATCTGGGCTGGAAAGTGAATATGAACAAGAAAAATATGTTTACAAGGCATTGATAGAATGCGTGGAGTATGATGAGAATGCAAAACTCCATCAGAGTCCATACAGTGCACTGGTATGTGGCAAATCCGTGTGTGCAGGCTATGCAAGAGCATTTCAATATATTATGTTAAAGTTGGGAGTACCGACTTATTATTGTACAGGAGAAACCAAGGGACACGCATGGAACATTGTAAAATTAGACAGTGGATATTATAACGTGGATGTGTCTCGGGCAGATACCACATCATCGCCGGAGCGATATTTTAACAGGACAGATGAAGACCTTAGAGGCACACACAAACGAAGCGGATATTCGACAATATTGCCGAAATGCAGAGCAAAGACATACGAAGGAATGGACAATTAAGGGTTATAAAAAGGGCGAGATTGCATTTTTTTATGCAAATCTCGCCTTTCGCATTATTTGTTTTATTTTCCGAAAAATCCTTTTGCACAGAGACCTACTAAAAATGTAAGTAGAGCAGCTGCAGTAGGAGAAGTCACCCAAGCAAGGGCAATGCGTTTGAACTTATTAAAGTTAACTGCTTTGACACCTCTCGTAAGTCCGGCACCCATAACAGCACCGACAATCGCCTGTGAGTTCGATACAGGAATACCAAGAAGATTACCCATCAGTAACACAGTGAGAGCCATCGCGATAACTACGACGAAACCATCCATCTGTGTAATCTCGGCAATACCGGTTCCCACCGTCATCATAATACGTCTGGAGTATGTAATTGCACCAACTGCAATCGCAATACCACCGATTGTTGCAGTCAGTCTTGCATCAGTCAGTAAGTTTGCTGCAACGCCTGTCTCTGCAAACGCTGAATCGTAGTACAGAGCTGTTACGCTGGCAGAACTGTTGATACCAATACTGTATGATGCAAAGATACCGGCTCCAAGGTAACCGTATTTGATAATGGAATCGTAAGAACTCAAGGTCGATAATCGTTTATCAAGAAAACGATTGACCAGAGAAACCAAAACAAATGAAATAATGCCGGCGCCCAACGGATTCAGAAGCCAGGTGGAAACGAATTTGCCAATCTGTGGAAGATTCGTTCCAAGCACGTCAGGATTCGTGTAATCCGCATAGCAAAGTCCCCAACCTATAATCGCACCTGTCAGGGCCTGCATAGCAGATACCGGTAATTTCAAAATATTCATAATCGTAACAGTAAGAGCAGCACATGCAAAGATAATCGCAGCCTTGAGTGCTGATTGCAGGCGAAGCATCTCGACTGTTCCATTTTCAATGGAAGCCTTCACATCTTCTGTGGATGCAAGCACTTCATTGCTTGTTGCAAGTTCAGACAATTTACCAATGTTGTTAGCACCGCCGATGAAAGCACCGGCAATAACCATGATTGCAATGATTGTAACTGCAGTACGGTATTTGACAACACGCGTAGCAACAGCAGTACCAAATGCACTGGCGGAATCAACCGATCCAAGTGACCAACCCATAAAAAGGCCGGAAATCAGTAGTAAATAAATCATCATTCATCACGCCTTTCTGGTTACTAACATAATTTGAATTTTGTCTGCAATATTTTCGATAATATCGGATAAGTCACAGAGTGAAGAAACAAATTCTGTCAGTTGCATGCGTTCCGCAAGACCCAGATCAAGACCGTAACTCTTTTCGTATAACTTTCTTTCAAAAACGTCTATCTGTGATTCATAATCACGGATCTCATCTAAAATCTCGTGATTCTTCAGTAGTTCATTGAATTTCTTAAAGAGAAGACGTACCGCCTTTTCTAAAGCTTCAAATTGTTTGTTGGTGAGAGACATAATCTCTCTGACATCCGTATTGTAGTCTTCCGGAAAACGGAAGTTCTGAAGTACTACCATGTATGAGATGTCTTCACATTTGTTTGCAATTCTGTCGCAGCTTGTTCCAATGGAAATTAAGTCTTCGCGTGTCGATGGAAGAAACATACTTCCTGCAAGCGAGTCAATCATACGACGAAGTGAAACGTCAGCGATGTGCTCTTTTTCGTAAACAGCGTTACAAAGACTGCGCAGTGTATCCTGATTATTTTCCGCACTGGATGCAACGAGCATGAAATCTTCGAAGCTGCTTAAACAACTCTTCACGTCTTTGAGTTGCTCCATGATCAGTTCATGGACATTGTCGTTCTTCGTTCTCGTGAACATAACTCTTCCTCCTCTTTTAATCTATCTATCATATCATAATAGTATAGTACATGGGGGAAGAAATGTCAAAGTAAATGTAAAATTCAGGTAAAATATATTGTAAAATTCAGGTAAAATATATGTAAAGTGAAGGTGGTGTGGTGGGTGGAGTGACGGAGGGGAGAAGGGGGAGAATGGAAAGAAATTGTGTAGAGAAAATTGTCGACTTTTGCGAGTTAATGTGCTAAAATGGGTGTGAGGTTAAAATGCAAGGTGATTGAGGGCACGAGAGTGTCCTTGGTTGGCCTTGTTTTTTTTGTCATGAATAGTAAAAGAAGGAGAAATGAGATGGGGCAATTTAAAGAATTAGATGAGTATAGGAAGTATACAGGACCGGCAGAACTACACAAGGCAGTTAATACTCTTAGAGGTCTTGTAGCAGGAATGACAACAGATAGATGTGCAATCAAAGAAGAAGTTGACGAGTTAGCAAATTGGTGCATGGCACATAGTCACCTTATCAACAAGCATCCATTTAAAGAACTAATTCCATTAATACAACGTGTGTATGAAGATGGGATTGTGACAGACGATGAAGCAAAAGATATACTTTGGTTATGCAACAATTTTGTTACAGAATCAACATATTATGATTTGATAACAGGTTCAATTCAATTCTTACAGGGTTTAATTCACGGTATCATGGCAGATGAGGAAATAAGTGATGCGGAAATACATGCATTAAAACAATGGATAACTACAAACGAATTTCTTATGGGTACATATCCATTTGATGAAATCGAAAGTTTATTAATGACTATACTTATGGACGGAAAAGTAACAAAAGATGAAAGAGATATGCTAAAAGCTTTTTTTAGTAATTTTATTGATTTGCAAATATCATATAATCTGAATGAGTTAAAACTCAATGCAATGAAGGAAAAGTATAGTATTGAGGGAATATGTGCTGTGTGTCAAGAAATCGATTTTGAGAATAGCTTGTTTTGCTTTACGGGAGAGTCAGAAAGAGCTACGCGGAGTGAAATGGCGGAGTTGATTGAATCATTAGGAGGACTGTTCAAAAATAATATTACGAACAAAACAAAATATCTTGTAGTCGGTAACAAAGGTAATCCGTGTTGGGCCTTTTCGTGTTATGGAAGAAAGATTGAGGACGCTGTAAATAGAAGAAAAAATGGACAAAAGTTGACTATTGTGAACGAATTGGATTTTTGGGATATAGTTGAGGATATGCAAAACATTTATTGTTTGTAATTTGTGGTTATTGTTGGTTAGTGTTTT
>JAZNHX010000014.1:0-2841 GCA_045577115.1 Faecalimonas sp.
TTTGTCGGTAATGGCGATGTAGGGGCGCATAGCGGCTTCGTTGGTGTGTCCGGTGATCTTCTGGATGACAGTGGTGGGAATGCCGAGTTCGAGGGAAACGCATATGAAGGTACGGCGGGCTCCGTGGGTTCCGAGGAGTTGCCATTTAGGGTACACTTCATCGTATCTTACACGTCCCCTATAATAACTGTACTTTATCGGTGTATTGAAACCACATATTTCGCAGAGATCTTTGAGATATTCGTTCATCTTTTGGTTGGTTATGACAGGCAGGGCAAGATTGCCGGGATATCTCTCATCCTCATATTTCTGAAGAATTGCTCGAGAATAGGCATTAAGAGGGACTTTTAGGGTACAATCTGTCTTTTCCGTAATGACATTTATAAGGTCGCTTGTGATATCCGTTCTCTTGAGTGCTGCCATGTCGCTGTAACGGAGACCGGTAAAGGCACAGAAGCAGAAGAGGTCTCGTGTTTTCAGCAAAGACGATCTGTTCCTGACCTCTTTCTTATATATCAGACCAGAAACATCTTTAAGGCGAACAACTGTACCTTCTTCAGGAACTTCAAAGTTGTATAGTCTGATAAGTTCATCCCAAGTAAGGAATACGACTTCCTTTTCTATCAGTTTGAACTTATACCTGAAATTCAGAAAGTCTGCAGGAACTTTTGCCCCGACTTTCATAGCTCTCCGCAGGAACCATTTCAGCATCTTGACATCCTTCTGGACAGATGAATCCACCATCTTCAGTTTCTTGCCTTCGAACACAATGAATCTATTGATCATATCCTTATCCCATTCAGCGAACCGGGTTTTAGGAGCGAAGGATTGAAGATGTTTTCTGAATGTACCATACTTCTTGATAGTGCTTTCCGACCATTGGCACTCAACCTTTGCCTTTGCGACAAGCATATCAAATGTTTCATAGAAACTATACTTATCTCTCATCGGTTTGCCGTTCTCGCCATAAAGAGACTTATTAAGAATCTCTTTAAGAATAGAGAGCGTCGTCGGTGCTCCATTGTTGTCATTCTCAAATGCAGTAAATGCCTTGACTATGGAAGCCAGTTTATCATTAATTTCGTTGAACTTCATTCCCTTGGAATTGACTGTCCCTTTCTTTACCTTCTGTTTTGCATCGAGCCAGAAGTCAGGATTGACAGATATTCCAATAGTAGTCTGAAGGCGGGTATTGGCGATGTGTACCGAGACACGAATAGCATGTTCACCATTTCTCAGTGCATGCGTGGTAAGGTAAAATTGAAGTGCCATAACGCTGTTGTTTTAGTTAATACTGTGGTTTGATTTAATGACAATTGTGCACTTTTTATTCAGCAAACTGTGTCAAAACTGTGTTCTTTTTTTCTATTGTATTAACCAAAGTTCGGAAGCGTTATCTGTTTCACCAAATTTTACCGGTATTTCGGACTCCTGACAAACCTGCTGAAAAACAAACCACAGTTTAACAACACTTTCATGCACAGTTTTCAGTATTTCCATAAATGCACAGAAAACAGAATCGGCCTCTGAAGTACTTCAGAGGCCGATTAGAAACAAAAAAGGCGGTTAAAAAACCGCCTTTGTGCTCCCCCAGGGAGCACCATTTTAATACCTCCTCACTCTTTTTGAAACCTTCAAAATTTCTAACCACTTAATTTTCAACATATTTGATACACAACATATATCACATAGTGTCATAAGATATCACTATTTTAGGAGCATATTAGGAACATTATAGGAACATTCGATTCTTTTTTGTAACTTTGCTTACGGAATTAAAAATCAAATACTTATGGCAACAACATTTTTCATAAGGACCACCAACAAAACAGGCTTCGCCACATTATTTGCTAGGGTCCAGCGTCCTGAACGCAAGATTGACATCAAACAAAGTAGCACTATCCAGATTGACATACAACGCTGGAAATCCGCCCAAAAGAGCGCGAAATCAATGTCCAACTTCCTGCAAGAGAATCCACAATTGAGTGAAATAATTCGCAGGCTTGATCTCGCTAGCTCTGAACCTGATTTCAATGCAGATGTAATGAAAAATATCATTAGGGACATTGTATATGCAGAAGAAATCAATGCGGAGAAGAAGCGTCTTGAAGAGGAAGGGCGTAAAAGTCTTATGCAATACTATAAAGGATTTTTGGAAGATATTATTTCTGGGAAACGCGTAACGGAGAAAGGATTTAAGTTTGCCCCGCTTACAGTGAAGCATTTTAATCAGGGCTACAACAAACTTGTCCAATATCAGGAAACAAGAGGTATAAAAATCGACTGGCCAGACATCAACATGGATTTCTATTCTGATTATACGGCATTCCTTCGAGAAATCGGTTATAGTGTTAACACAATAGGCACTCGTATCAAGGAACTTAAAGCAATAATCAGGCACGCAAATGAAGAAGGTATTGTAGTCAATGACATTTATAAGAATAAGAAATTCAGAATTCTCAAGGAAGATACTGACGCAATCTACCTTACTGAAGAAGAACTAAAGAAAATGAGAGCGGTTGACATCAGTGACTTGCCTTTGGGATATCAAATTGCGTTAGATACATTTTGCATCGGCGTCTATACAGCACAACGCGTATCAGATTACAACTCATTATGTAAAGACAACCTCAAGATAATCGGAGGCAAGACCTACGTAGAAGTCATTCAAAAAAAGACAAGAAGAAAAGTAATCATTCCAGCAAAGTCTGAGCTTACAAGTATACTGGAAAAGTACTTCGAACTGCCTAAAATTTCAGAGCAGAAACTAAACGAATATATTAAGGAGATCGCAAAGCGCGCAGGACTAACCGACCTTATAGAAATCGCATCCTCAAAAGG
>JAZNHX010000015.1:0-8611 GCA_045577115.1 Faecalimonas sp.
CTGGTGTTATCAAACCATTCGAGCGATTCTAAGAGATAGGGTTTATGTCGGAGATATGGTGAATCATAAATATGAGATTGCCAATTATAAGACAAAAAAACGTGTTCCTATACCGGCCGAAAAACAAATTGTTGTGACTGATATGCATGAAGCATTGGTAAGCAGAGAGGATTTCGAAAGAGTTCAGCAACTTGTCGCTTTAAGGCACAGACCGAAAAAGCATAACTATGAGAACATTTTTAATAAACTTACTTTCTGTGCCGAGTGTGGTAAACGAATGACAATGATGATGAAGCCTTTAAAGGATGGATTGCATCCCATGATAAGGTGTACCAATCATTTTACCAAGCCGGAAGAATGCAGACACTATCATTATATTTATTATGATGATTTGTATGCTGAGGTTTTAAAACGAATTCAACATTTAACAAAACAGGTTGAAAGCGGAGAACTACTGAAACAATTACAAAAACAGAATCAAGCACAAAAGAATCTGAACAAACTGATAGAAGAGCAGAACAAAATTCATCGTCGATTACAGATGTTGAAGAAGATTATCCGAAAACTGTATGAGGACTTTGCAAGCGAACTGTTGGATTCAGAAAGTTATCATGAATTACTTGCAGAGTACACAAAAGAGCAGAAGCAGCTGACAACACGATTATCTTCCATTGATGTAGAATTAAACAAGCAGAATGATTATGAAGCTGATGTACAGAAATTAAAAGATGTGTTAGATGAATATTTGACAATGGAACATTTAACAGAAACATTGGTCAATCAGTTGATTGAACGAATTGAGATTGGTCATCCGGTAAAAGTGGATGGAGTAAGACAACAAGAGATAACAGTTGTTTATCGCTTTGTTGGAAGAGTAGAAGAAGTAGATTGAATTAGGAATCAAAGTGAGAATAACAGCCGTGCAACCGATAGTGGTTGCGGGTACATATATAAGTCCGGCCGAGACGGGATTGTAGTATCCCAAGTACAAAAAAGAATGAAATCAGAGGATGGTTCACAACGAGGCTATATATGATTTTTAGCCGTTTAAGATATGACAACTATTGCAAATTTTACAACAGTTCAATTTAGGGTAGCAGAAAAGATAAAACATTATGGAGTGTTAATATATGAATCAGAATAATCAAGAAAAAACTTTTCAAATACGCAACAGCACGATAGATTTTCTTGTTTTTACGAAACAGAATTCTGAAGATGGAATTGAAGTTCGAATACAGGATGAAACAGTTTGGTTAACACAAGATGGGATTTCTAAATTATTTGATAAAGGTAGAACAACCATCACAGAGCATTTAAAAAATATTTTTGAAGAAGGAGAACTTGAAGAAAATTCAGTATGTCGGAAATTCCGACATACTGCTTCTGATAATAAAGAGTATAGTACTAAATATTATAATTTAGATGCAATCATTTCGGTTGGATATCGTGTGAATTCTATTCGCGCAACTCAATTTCGTCAATGGGCAACAAAGGTACTGAGAACATATACCATTCAGGGATATGTTTTAGATAAAAAACGTCTAGAAAATGGACAAATTTTTGATGAAGAATATTTTGAACATCTGTTAGATGAAATTCGCGAAATACGTGCAAGTGAACGAAAATTTTATCAAAAAATCACAGACATATATTCTACGGCAGTGGATTATTCAAAGGATGCTAAAACAACAAAGGATTTTTTTGCAACAGTACAAAACAAATTACATTTCGCAATTCATGGTCATACTGCGGCGGAAATAATTGTTGAAAGAGCAGACCATCAAAAAGAGTATATGGGTCTGACAACGTGGAAAAATGCACCAGATGGTAAAATTGTAAAGTCTGATGTTAGTGTTGCGAAAAACTATTTGTCTTCTCTTGAAATACAAGATTTAAATCAATTTGTTTCTATGTATTTAGATTATGCAGAACGTCAAGCGAGAAAACGGATTCCTATGACAATGGAAGATTGGGCTGGAAAACTAGATGTGTTTTTAAAACTTAACGATGAAATTATCTTGCAAGGACATGGAAAAATTACCGCAGAAATAGCCAAGGCTTTTGCCGAAAGTGAATTTGAAAAATATAGGGCAATTCAAGACAAACAGTATCAAAGTGATTTTGATAAATTATTGTTAGAAACTGACACGCCACTACCAGATGAAATTGAAGCAATCAAAAAAGCGGACAAAGTGATAAGTAATAACAAATTGACATCTCACGATGACATCAACTGGAATTAAACCATCCCGCCACACATATATTCTTATAAAAGTATATGTGTGGCATTTTTATGGACAAAAAGAATCTCAAATCCCGTATCACAGACGCCGCCGGCATGCCCAAAGATGTCATTCTCGGCGTCCCCATCATAAGCGTCACCGGACAAAATGAAGCATGTATCGAAAACTACCGAGGTATCCTTGAATACACCGACAAGCTCATCCGCATTCAAACCAAACTCGGTAAAATTCATGTGACCGGAAGAGGACTTCAGATTGAGCATTACAACAACGATGAGATGAAGATTACCGGCCACATCACTGTTATTGAATTTCATGAAGGAGGCTAACATTTGCTTATCTCATTATTTCGATATATACAAGGTTATCTGAAGATACGCGTTACCGGTTATTCGCCGGAACGCTTTTTAAATTTGTGTAAAAATAAGAAGATCGATGTTTGGGGATTGGAAGCCGGGCATAATGCGTATGATATGTATATCAAGGTATCCGGCTTTCGCAAACTAAAACCAATCCTGCGTAAAACGCAGACGAAAGTATCTATCTTAGAACGTTTTGGACTTCCTTTCTTTTTTCATCAGTACCGTAAACGAAAGCTCTTTTTCATAGGAATCTTTTCCTGTCTTATCATCATTTACAGTATGACCTTTTTTATCTGGAATATTGATTTGGAGGGCAATCAGATGATTACAGATGATGTTCTGATTGAATATCTGGAATCTGAACACATATATCATGGTATGGCAAAACGAGATGTGGACTGTGAACAGATTGTAAAAGATATTCGAAAAACATTTGATGAAATCATTTGGGTGTCTGCATCATTGGATGGTACACGCCTCTTTATTCATGTGAAGGAGAATGCAGATACATTTGTTAAGAACGAGGAGGAGAAGATTGCCAGCGACATCATTTCAGACAAGACAGGTACTGTTGTGGAGATGATTACAAGAAACGGCGTTCCGCAAGTGGCTGTCGGTAGTACAGTCGCTCAAGGTGACCTCTTGGTCGCAGGAACCATTGATGTGTTAAATGATGCAAAAGAAGTGGTCTCACACAATTATGTAATGGCGGATGCTGATATCACATTGCAGACGACGGTTACTTACGAGGATTTCGTCGAAAAAGTATATGAACAAAAGATATATACTGACAAAAAAAGAACGTTATCTTATTTGAAGTTCGGCAAACGAAAGCTCCAGTTTGGTTTTCAAAAAAATAAATTTGAGAACAAGGATCAGAAGGTCGAAGAGAGTCAGCTTCGCATGGGAGAAAACTTTTATCTACCAATTTATGTGGGCTATAAGAAAATATATGAGTATAAGTTAGAATCCTCAGAATACACCAAGGAAGAAATGGATACCTTATTAAAGAAAAATTTTGAGCGATATTGCGAAGAATTAGAAGAGAGCGGAAGTAAAATTCTAGAGAAAAACTTTGAAATCTCACACGAAGAAAAGGGTGCGAAAGGAATTGCAACACTAACTCTTCTAGAAACCGCAGGTATCCATCGGAAAATCGTTGATTTCCAGTAAAAGACTATGTTAAAATATTATGGATTATGAGATAAGAGAGAGGAATTATACATTTCATGAGTATTTTGGAAGAACATATTGAGATTCCAGCAGAGCACGAGAGCAATATATTTGGTCAATTCGATGCTTATGCGAAGAAAATAGAACGTACCCTTCACGTTACCTTGATTGCAAGAGACGGCGATGTGAAGATTCTCGGTGAGGCGATTCGTGTCAACCAGGCAAAACGCGTATTAGAACAATTGATTGCTTTATCGAAACGTGGTAATACAATTACAGAGCAGAATGTTGACTATGCAATCTCGCTTGTGTTTGAAGATAATGAAAAAGAGTTGGTAGAGATTGATAAAGACATCATCTGTCATACACTGCAGGGAAAACCAATCAAACCTAAAACAGTTGGTCAGAAGAAATATGTAGATGCCATCCGCAAGCAGATGATTACATTTGGACTTGGACCTGCCGGAACAGGTAAGACTTATCTTGCGATGGCGATGGCGATCACTGCATTTAAGAATAACGAGGTTGGAAGAATCATTCTGACAAGACCGGCGATTGAAGCAGGTGAGAAGTTAGGTTTCCTTCCGGGAGATTTGCAGAGTAAGATTGATCCATACCTTCGTCCACTTTACGATGCTTTGTATCAGATTATGGGTGCGGAGGCGTTTATCAAGAACTCGGAAAAGGGACTTATTGAGGTTGCACCTCTTGCATATATGAGAGGACGTACCCTTGACAATGCGTTTATTATCTTAGACGAGGCACAGAACACAACACCGGCACAGATGAAGATGTTCCTGACTCGTATTGGTTTTGGTTCTAAGGTAGTTATCACCGGTGACGCAACACAAAAAGACCTTCCGTCAGGCATGATTTCCGGTCTGGATGTTGCGACAAAGGTTGTAAAAAATATTGAAGATATTTCAATCTGCAATCTGACCAGCAAGGATGTTGTCAGACATCCACTGGTACAAAAGATTGTAAAGGCTTACGAAGAATACGAACACAAGAGCGAGCAGAAAAAGACTCGCGCAAACGACAGGAGAAAGAAATCATGACATTGATTTTTGAAGAAGAAGGCGATTTAAAATTAGATTTGCCATGTGAAGAACTTGCCACAAAAGTAATTGAGGCGGCACTGGATTATGAGAAATGCCCTTATGAAGTGGAAGTGAATCTTTTACTTACCATGAACGATGAGATTCAGGAGATGAATCAGAACTTCCGTCAGATTGACAGAGCAACAGATGTACTTTCGTTTCCTATGATTGATTATGAAGAGGCAGGCAACTTTGATTTTTTAGAGGATGTAATGGATGCTTTTCATCCGGAATCCGGTGAACTGATTCTTGGTGATATTGTAATTTCCAAGGAAAAAGTAATTTCACAGGCGGAAGAGTACGGTCATACTGTGGAGAGAGAGTATGCATTTTTGATTGTCCACAGTATGTTACATTTGTTTGGCTACGACCATATAGAAGAAGACGAACGAATGGTTATGGAAGCGAAACAGAAAGAGATTATGGAGCAATTACAAATTTTGAGATAGAGGTTGGTTTATGAGCGGGGAACAAAAGAAAAATAACAGCAGTTTTCTCGTGCAGGGTGCGATATTAGCGGCTGCAGGAATCATCACAAGGTTAATTGGAATTGCATATCGAATACCTGTGAATAATATCCTTGGTGACGAAGGTCAAGGCTTCTATGGTTGTGCCTATTCCATCTACAATATCGCGCTGTTACTCACTTCTTACAGTTTGCCTTTGGCTGTTTCAAAGCTCGTATCAGCAAGAGTGGCGAAGGGAGAACATAAGAATGCAATGCGCATTTTTAAATCCGCATTGTTATTTGCACTTGTAGTGGGTACAATTGTCGGAGTGATTGTTTTTGCATTCTCGGACTTTATTGCAGGCAATATTATGTCTCTGCGTTTGAGCGCTTATGCGCTACGCGTGTTGGCTCCAGGATTACTTATTGTTGCCGTGATGGGAGTTGTTCGTGGATTCTTCCAGGGAATGGGAACGATGGTTCCGACAGCAGTTTCGCAGATATTAGAGCAGATTGTCAATGCAATTGTTAGTGTAATCGGGGCCAGTTCTTTACTACAAATGGGCAGGAAGGCGGCAGAATCACAGAATGAACCGTCTCTACCTTTTGCTTATGGAGCAGCGGGAGGTACACTTGGAACCGTGTTAGGTGCGCTCTTTGGTCTGATATTTTTACTGATATTATTAAAACTGTTTTATCCAAAATTTCAAAAGCGAATGGTTCGAGATACTATGCACAGTGTTGAAAGCTACAAAGAAATCTATACAGTTTTACTACTTACAATTGCACCTGTTATTTTAAGTACGGCAATCTACAATATCAATGATACGATTGACCAGGGAATTTTCAGCAGTGTTGTAATATCGCAAGGATATACGGAAAAGAAGGCGGCATCCCTTTTGGGTATGTTTACCGGCAAATACAATACGTTAATTCATATTCCGCTTGCAGTTGCGAATTCTCTTGGCGCATCACTGATACCAAGTCTTACAGGAGCTGTGGCTACCGGTAACCGCAAGGCAATTCATGCAAAGATTCAGATGGTAATCCGTTTTGCCATGCTGATTGCAATTCCAAGTTGTATTGCATTTATGGTAATTCCGAATCAGATTTTATCCTTACTGTATGTGGGCAATATAGAGATTCCGGCAAAGCTTCTTCGTATTGGCGCGATTACAGTAGTATTTTACTGTTTATCAACGGTGACGAACTCAATTCTGCAAGGACTGAACCACATGACAACACCTGTAAAACACGGTGCAATCTCGCTTGGTGTACATTTGGTTGCTGTTGTCGTTATGCTGGTTGGATTCAAGTGGAACATTTATTCACTGGTTGTGGGTAACATTGTATTTTCGCTATGCATGTGCATCTTAAACGGAAGAGCACTCAAGCGTTACGCAAACTACAGACAGGAGATAAGAAAGACATTCCTACTTCCGTTTGCAGCTGCATTTACAATGGGAATCTGCCTTTTTGTATCATACATCGGTATATCAATGGTTCTTCCAAAGAAACTCGCAACAATCATAGCAATCCTGATTGCAGGTTGTGTGTATGTGGTATGCCTTCTGAAGTTTGGAGCGTTGACACCAGATGAAATTGTGGCACTTCCTAAAGGGAAAATGTTGCTACGTGTATTCCAAAGAATACATTTGGTTCACAAGGAAATTGAATAATTTTAGAAAAATAAACCAATACTGTATGTAAAAAAGGAGTGTCCTTTATGAATAAAAAATACGGTATTGGTTTTTTAATTTTCATGTTTGCCCTTGTAGGCATGTTTTTTCTTGCTTATCGCATCAGCTATAATCGCGCATTGGACAAGCAGGAGGCGGAAGAGAGACAAATGGTTCAAAACGAACTGGAACCATGTTACTATATCAAGGAACAGGATGGATATGTGATTGTCTATGAGGCTGACCAAAAGACACCTTATGAATATACATCTATTTTGGCAGAAGACCTTCCGGAGCATGTGAAGAAACAGCTTGAGAAAGGAATTAAATTCACTTCATTGACACAGGTGTACGGATTTTTAGAGAATTATTCCAGTTAAAAAGTGTGGACGAAAACGTTGTTATGGTGTAAGATAAGATGAGATTTGAGGGAAGGACAAAAGAAAATGACAGACGAAAAGATTGGTAGAATTAATGAATTATATAACAAAGCAAAAAATGAAGGTTTGACAGAGGAAGAAAAAGCGGAGCAACAGGCACTTCGCAAGCAATTTATTGCAGATTTCAGACGTAATCTTCGAGGACAGCTTGACAATATTTCCATCAAAGAAGCAGACGGAAGTATTACGAACTTAGGTGAAAAGCATGGAATCAAAGAAGGACATTAGGAAACGTGTTCTTGAAAAACGCAATTGCATACCGGACAAGGAATGGGAGGATAAGAGCCGTCTAATCTGTGAAAAGGTGGTGACTCATCCTTTCTTTTTGCAGGCAGATGCTATCTATTGTTATGTAGATTACCGCAGCGAGGCTGGAACACGAAGAATTATAGAAAAGGCGTGGAAGTTAGGAAAAAAGGTTGCCGTGCCAAAAGTGAACGGCGATGAGATGGAGTTCTATTATATCCACTCTTTCGATGATTTAAAGGAAGGCTACAAAGGAATCTTAGAACCGGAAGAGATGCATCCTGCAACGGACGCAGACGCCCTTGTTATTATGCCGGGAGCCGCATTTGACAGATGTTGCAATCGCATCGGCTATGGAAGGGGCTACTATGACAAATATTTACAGTCGCATCAAAACCTCAAAACAATTGCACTTGCGTTTGAACTTCAGATGGTGAAAGCAATACCGGCAGAAGTTTACGACATTTGTCCGAATATGATAATCACAGAGGAGAAAACTTATGAACGATAACTTACCAAGTGATCCGATTCTTTTGCTGAGCGTTGTGAACACGAAACTCAGAGATTTTTACAAAGACTTGGATACACTTTGTCAGGATATGATGGTGGATAAAGAAGATATAACAGATCGACTGGCAGACATTGATTATGAGTACGATGCTGATAGAAACCAGTTTGTTTAGAAAGGAACTTATGTATGAAAGATTTAGAAAAATACATAGATGAAATGGACATTGCAAAAGAAGCACCGGCAAATGATCCGGAACGCCAGTATTATTACATAAAAAAAGCGAGAGAGTATGTAAAACAAGCTTCACTTGAAGCAGGTCGCCCGCTGACTTTCTGTGTAACTACGTTTGGTTGTCAGATGAATGCCCGCGATAAGTCGGATCGTAGCCATGTCGTTCTGTGAGCCAAGG
>JAZNHX010000016.1:0-10302 GCA_045577115.1 Faecalimonas sp.
AGAAGGGAGGCGACAGTGAAAACTCCAAGTGCCAACAGGAAAATTTTCTTGGTTCCAAAGCGATCCCCAAGCCATCCCGATATAGGGAGAAAGACCGCGACGCTTACTAAATAGCCAACATTGATACCACTTGTGGCTGAAGGGATAACACTAAATTCCTGACTGATTGTGGGCAAGATTACATTGACGATCGTGCCATCCATAGAAACCATGAACATGGCAATCACATAAACCATACAAACGACTAATTTAGGTTGTATACGCAACTTACTTTGTGCCATGAATGCTCGAAACAAGCTTTAGGCTCTTAGGCTGAAGATCTGTCCAGTTAGCATTAATATATTCCAAGCAATTCTTTCTGCTTTCTTCTCCATATATCGTGGACCAGCCTTCTGGTATGTTCAAAAAGGCGGGCCAAAGGGAATGCTGGCCTTCTTCATTTATCAATACTTTATACGTGCCATTTTCATTCTCAAAAGGGTTGGTCATTCGTTTTCTCCACCTTCTTAAATTTTTGCGTAAGTTTTCATCTTCGCCAGCTTGTTTGCAATGATTTGTCCGATTTCCGCAAGTGGCTCAGGTTGACACATATCCTTATGGCGGCAAACGATATCATGCTGTTCAATCAATCCGCTTATATATGGATGCCATGAATCCGTAGAAATGTCAGGAAACCACTCTGGTAGGAGCGTTGATTTAAAGAACAATACATCACCATTGAATACTCCAGGTTCGTATTCACCCATGATTCGAACCGAATTCACATAGGTCTCTTTCAAGTTAAGAATAGTTTCTTCTTCCAAACTAGCCAATGCACTTCCATCCTGGCGCAAAATTTCTATGGCACTAGCATCATCCAAAGGCTTGTCTCCTAAACTATCAGGCTCATAACCTCCCAAAGCAAGCAGACCAATCAATGCTTCCTCATCACCTGGCACACCCTTAGTCGGCAGGAATTGACTTGGATAGGCATCCAGAATGGCCGCAAGTTGTACTTCTTCTCCCTCGTTTTGCAGTTGGGTAGCCATGGCATGAACGACATTTCCACCCAGTGACCAACCCATTAAGCGATAAGGGCCTTGTGGCTGGACCTTACGGATATGTTCAATATAATCCGCTGCCATCTCTACCAGTGTTTCCGGATAACGCTCACGCTTAGAAATTCCCCGAGCTTGCAGACCATATATCGGATAATCCGGACCGAGAGCTGTCAGTAGCCCGGCATAGCACCAGCTCAATCCTCCCGCTGGATGTAAACAAAACAGCGGAAGCTCTTCACCACTTTTGCGAAGTGGCAACAGGACATCCAAAGCACTTTGGCTCGATCCCATTTCAAGCCTTTCGACTAGGCCAGCCACTGTCGGTGCCTCGAATAAGTTTCCGATACTCAATTCAACGCCAAGCGCTTCACGTATTTTACTCATCAACTGGACAGCAAGCAGGGAATGTCCCCCCAAATCAAAGAATCCGTCATCGATTCCAACCTGTGGTAAATCGAGAACTTCCATGAAAAGATTACAAAGGATTTCTTCTTGCGGCGTCCTTGGTCCGCGCCCCGATACAGCTGCACTGAAATCTGGAGCCGGCAATGCCTTTCGATCCAGCTTTCCATTCGCTGTCAAAGGTAAATCCGCCATTTGCACAAATGCTGATGGAATCATGTAATCTGGAAGGCTTGCTGCAACATACCGACGTAATTCAGTAGAATCGAAAACTGCATCTGCTGCTGGTACAGCATAAGCAACCAATCGCTTATCACCTGGATGATCTTCGCGTACTATGACCGCAACTTGTTCCAGATCAGTACGCTGGGCAAGTATTGCCTCAATTTCTCCAATTTCAATACGGAAACCGCGAATCTTGATCTGATGATCGGCCCGGCCCATATAATCCAATGAACCATCCGCACGCCATCTGGCTAAATCTCCGGTCCGATACATCCTAGTTCCTGAAGGACCGAATGGATTAGCAACAAAACGCTCTGCCGTCAAACCATGGCGACCTAGATAACCGCGGGCCAAACCAGCCCCAGAAACATACATCTCCCCAGTCACTCCTGCCGGTACTGGTTGCAAGCTCGCATCCAGTATATACACTCCAAGATCCGGTATCGCACAGCCTATGAGACTGTTCGCCTTCACCGATGTAATGTCCCGGTTAAGCTCGAGATAGCTTACATGAACGGTCGTTTCCGTAATTCCATACATATTGATTAATCGAGGCGCGTTTTCTGGATGACGGCTATACCAATCCTCCAAGCGACTAAGTTCAAGTGCCTCCCCGCCATAAATCACATACCGTAATGCAAGATCCTGTCCAAGTTCTGCCTTGTTACGATCCGCCTGCATCAATTGATAAAATGCAGATGGGGTCTGGTTAAGAACGGTGACTCCTTCATCCACAAGGAGTTGTAAAAACTCTTCAGGTGATCGGCTGATTGCATGAGGTACAACGACAAGCCTCCCACCATGAAGAAGTGCCCCCCATATCTCCCACACCGAAAAATCGAAAGCATAAGAATGGAACATCGTCCAAACATCATCCGAGTTGAAATGGTACCATTCTTCTGTCGACCCAAAGAGCCTGATTACATTCTGATGAGGGATTACTACCCCTTTCGGTACGCCCGTTGAACCTGATGTATAAATGATATAGGCTGCGTTTAAAGGTGATAAAGGCTGTTTCCGTTCACTGTCTAGTGGGTTTTCTGTTGAATATCGTGACACTTCCACTAATGTGATCGGATCATCCAATACAATCTGTTTGATATCATGCAAATCCGGAAGATTAGTTGCCACACTGGAACTTGTAAGGACGTAGCTCGGCTGCGCATCTTGAAGCATGAAAGTCAATCTGTCGATTGGATATTCTGGATCTAGAGGCAAATAAGCCGCTCCCGCTTTTAGTACAGCAAGTAAACCGACCACCATCTCCAATGATCTTGGTGTGGCCAATGCTACAAATTGCTCCGCTGCAACCCCTTTAGCCATTAGCATATGGGCAAGCTGGTTGGCCCTTTTGTTTAGCTCTTCATATGTTAAAGATTCATCTTCATATACAGCAGCAATTTTGTCTGGATACCTGATCACTTGTTCCTCAAACAATGCAGGCAAACATGCATGAGGTATTTCTTCACCATGCTGATTCCAGTCTACAAGAATTTTTTGGCGCTCTTTTGGTGCGAGTATTTCCAGTCGGCCGATTTGCTGATCCGGCTCCCTTACAGCACCTTCCAATAATCGTACATATCGGTTAAGCAGCTGCTCGATTGTTTCGCGTTTAAATAAATCTGTACTATATTCAAGGAGCCCGTCCATTCCGTCCGGTTTCCCTGTTTCATCATACGTTTCCCGAATCTCAATCGTCATATCGAATTTTGAAGTTCCAACGGTAAATAACTCTAGTTTTGAGTCTATGTCTGGAAGCTCCAATTTGGGCTCAGGCGTATTCTGCAGAGCGAGCATGATTTGGAATAAGGGATGCCTAGACCGTGAACGTGGTGGATTCAGTTCTTCTACCAATCGTTCAAAAGGCAAATCTTGATGTTCATAAGCATGTAAATCAACATTTCTTACCCTTTCAAGAAGTTCACGGAAAGTAGGGTTTCCAGAAGTGTCCGTACGTAGCACCAGGCTATTCACAAATAACCCAACTATATCGCTCAACGCATCGTCACTCCGCCCTGCAATCGGACTTCCAATCGGTATGTCAGTACCCGCACCAAGGCGAGTAAGCAGGGTAGCAAGTCCTGCCTGCAACACCATGAATAAGCTGACTCCACTTTCACGAGCCACATCCACTAATCTATGATGTAGGACAGGTGAAATCGTAAATTTCAATGTATCTCCCTTATAACTTGGTTCTATCGGGCGAGGAAAATCCATGGGCAATTCCAACTGATCAGGAAGATTGGCCAATGTCTCCTTCCAATAATCAAGCTGTTCCTTCGCTAAACTAGCTTCATTGCTCTCTTTTCCTAACAATTCTTCCTGCCAAAGCGCATAATCTGCATATTGTACCGGAAGAGGCGGCAAGTTAGGAACCTCTCCAAGAACCCTGGCTTTATAAGCTGCAGTCAAATCTCGGGTAAGAGGTGTGAGGGACCATCCATCGGCTACTATATGATGTAATAGTAAAACTAAAACATGCTTGTCCGGTTTCACCGAGAAAAGCTGCGCATAAATGGATGGCTCCACTGCAAGATTAAAACTATAACGCGTAGCAACTGCAATCTCCGCATCCAGATCTGACTCGTTTATTCTTGTTATTAACAATTCAACCCGCGCTTCGGAGGCGTCGATGATGCATTGATGAGCATTCCCCCCGGTTACTGGGAATATCGTCCGCAATGTTTCATGATGTGCAACGAGGTCATTGATTGCAGCCTCGAGAGCATCGGTATCAAGATCACCGGCTAATTCTATAACCAACGGAATATTATAGGTTGGACTAGGACCCTCAAGGCTGTGTAGGAACCACAGTCTCCTCTGGGCAAAGGAAAGCGGTATCTTTTCAGGCTTACTCGTTTTTTTCACGGGCAATCGTGCACTTTTTCCATTAGAGAGCTGTTTTGCTAGGCTTGATACGGTCGGTGCTTCAAAAATCTTCCCTATGCCTAGTTCCACTCCAAACGTATTGCGTATACGAGCCATCAGAGTTGAAGCAAGGAGTGAATGACCACCTAAATTAAAGAAACTATCATCAATCCCTACTCTAGATAGACCAAGAACCTCTGCAAACAACTCACTCAAGATTTCCTCTTGTGGCGTTCTCGGTGCTCGATCTGAAATCAGAGAGTAGAGATCAGGCACTGGCAATTCTTTACGGTTAAGCTTCCCATTGGGAGTTAGCGGTAACTCCGGCATAACCACGATAGCCGATGGAACCATATAATCAGGAAGACTACTGCCAACAAATTCGCGAAGTTCCCCTGTATCCACTGTTTCATCCATTGATGCAACAATATACGCTACAATCCGTTTATCTCCTGGAATATCTTCACGAACAATCACTGCCGCCTGTTCGACTTCTGGATGTTGAACGAGCTTTGCCTCAATTTCCCCAAGCTCGATTCGGAAACCCCGTATTTTAATTTGATGATCTGCCCGACTAATATAATCCAGTGATCCATCAACTCTCCAACGAACCAAATCGCCTGTGCGATACATCCGGCTGCCCTTAGGACCATTCGGGTTAGCGACAAAACGCTCAGCCGTTAAATCCGGTCGTCCTAAATATCCCCGGGCAAGCCCTTTTCCTGCAATATATAATTCTCCAACAATTCCGGGAGGAACTGGTTGTAAGCCCGCATCGAGCACAAACACCTGTGTATTCCAAAGCGGTGATCCAATGGATGGCATGCCTATCTGTTTAGATTCAAGCGAATTAGATGTCGACCATATCGTCGTTTCAGTTGGGCCGTATAAGTTTGTCACTTCACACCCTATCTCCTGCAAGGCTGTGGCTAAACTAATGGAAAGGGCCTCCCCACCAACGAGGACCCTGAGACCCTTTATCACATCTGGATAAGTGGTTACCATTGCATGCCAAAGCGTTGGTGTCGCCTGCATGATGGTAATATCATGCTCCGTAATCATTTCTGCCAAAGCCTTAGGCTCTTGTATCGTCTCCTTGGCAGCCACGACACAGCTTGCTCCATGAAGAAGCGGTAGGTAAATTTCTAAACCTGATATATCAAAAGCGATGGTTGTAACCGCCAAAAGCCTATCTTCTTGATTCAAGGAAAATTCACTTTGCATGGAAGAAAGGAAGTTAATCAACCCTTCTGATTGAATCACGACACCTTTTGGATTCCCTGTGGAACCAGATGTATAAATCATATAGGCTGGGTTAAGCGGCGAGATGGCTCCATTCCTTTTTAAGTCATCCACATTCCCCTCAGGATATTCCTCCAATGAAAGAGCGGTCTTCTTCTCATCCAATATGATGCGCTCCGTTGCCCCACCGCTTGGTAATTTTGAAGCAATTTCCCAGTTCGTTATGAGGCAAATAGGCTTCGCATCATTCAGTATGTAATCAATGCGATCGATTGGGTAATCCGGATCGATCGGTAAGTATGCGGCCCCTGTCTTTAATACGCCCAACATGACCACAATCATATCGACAGAGCGTGGCAAAGCAATCGCCACGAACTTTTCCGGTCCTAAATCTTTTTCCAATAAAAGATGGGCAATTTGATTGGCGCGCTTATTCAATTCCTCATAACTAAGGACTGTCTTTCCATCTACAAGCGCTGTTAGGTACGGGCTTTTCGCTGCTTGTTTTTCAAACAGTTCTGGCAAATTGGCAGGCGGAATCTCCTCGGCGGTTTGATTCCACTGATGCATGACCCTCTCACGTTCTTCCGGTAAAAGCACTTCAAGTTCCCCGATCATGTGGACCTCCTCTGCAGTGGCCACCTTCTCCAGTAAACCTAAGAAACGGGTATGATGCGTGCCTAACTCCTCCAAATCATACACTTCGGGGTTAGCATCCAAATCGACTCTCAGTCCATATCCATCAGACTTGTCATAAATATTTATCGAGATATCATCGACGGGTCCTGTAGCCAGCTTATGTGTAATCGCTTGGTTACCCGCAAAGTCCAAACCATAATCAAAAGGCATGACATTGATTTGTGGACCGAATAATCTTTGATTATCACCAAGAAGCTTTAGGTCACGGCGAAGTTCTTCATGTCTGTAGTTTTGATGGCGACGGATGTTGCGCACTTCGCTTGACACTTGCTTCACTAATTCCTTCAATGTCATATCCGGTCGAACGGTTAAACGAAGTGGAAGTAAATTCATCACCATACTCGGAATATTGATTGAAGCAGAGCCTAAACGCCCCATCATCGGCAGGGAGAGGATGACGTCTTCCGTCCCAGTGAGACGATGAATATACACAGCCGTTACTGCCATGGCCACTTCATGCCACGTCCCTGAATATTTGCGGGCATTTTCTTTAAAAGACTGTGCTGCATCAGATGATAAATAACCCGTTTGGCTAAGGAAACCGTTAGACGTCCTAGGAGCCCTTTCAGCAAGGCTCATGACTTCTGGTTGATCCGCAAAGCGATCCAGCCAAAATTGGCGGTCAGCTTTGAATTTCTCGGATTCCCTGTATCGTGCATCTTCTTCCAAAAGCTTAACGAACGGACTAAAAGCTACCTCTTCACATGGTCGACCTTGGACTAGCGCCGTATACAGTTTCGCCACTCGCTGCGATATTAGCGAGAATCCAAAGGCATCCATTACAATATGATGAATCTGCTGATACCAGAAATACCTGTCTGGTCCGACTTTAAATAATGCTTGAGAGAAGAGTCTATCCGTTGTTAAATCAATGGGATGAATCAGGTCTTCTTTCATCCATAGTAAGGCCTTCTCTTGAGGATTTTCTTGGTCGCTTACATCCAAGAAGTGAAAGGGAATTTCATTTGAGTCGCCCAAGACTTGATAGGGTCCGCTTTGGTCTTCCCCAAAGTGGATATGCAAACTTTCGGCCTCCCTTACGGCCTTCGTTAGCGCTTCTTCAAACTTATTTATATCTATTTTCCCTTTAATCTCTATGTATTCACCCGTATTATAAATCGGGTTATCCGGCTCTAGTTGCTGTGCAAACCATATGCCGGACTGTGCGCCGGACAATGCCCAGCGAGTATTTTTCTTCTCTATCATGCTCACCTCATCTACCTCCTTTTCACCTCGAATCAAGCTAAAACTTTTTGGGAAGACAGCAGGTTCAACCAATCAGCAATTGTCGGTTTTTCAGCCATTTGCATGAAATTGATTTCCGCCCCTTTTCCTCTCAAAATTTCTACAAGGCTCATCATGCGAATGGAGTCCATCCCTCTGTCGATTAAATCCTCATTATCTTCGAGACCTTCTGAAGGGTCTTCTCCAAGTAATTCAAAGATTAGCATCTTTAATTCCTCTAATGTCCAATCAGTTCTTTCCTGAACAGCAACAGGTGATGAATGTTCAATGACTTGTAATTGGTCAAGCAACTGAAGCGTTGAAGTTGTAAACGCACATCGCTCTGCTGCATATTTCATGGCCATTTTATGCTCTTCCAACGAAAAGTCAGCTACAGCATCTGCCACTAGAAATGATTGTATATCTTGCATAAATGCTTCGCTTGCGGTTAAAAGGCACCCGATATGAGCATATACCCCGCATATAATTAGTTGGTCTCGCCCCTGTTCCTCCATTAATTCCAGAAGATTGGTTCTCTTGAATGCGCTATATCGCCATTTAGTCAGCACGATGTCATCGTCAGACGGAGCAACCTCGCTCACGATCCTTGTTTGGTTCGGATCATCATCGAGCCCTGTTCCCCAAAAATCAGTCAGGAGTGCACGATCCTTGGGATCTTGATCTCCCGGTTGCGCCGTATAAACAACCGGTATGCCTAATTCCACACAACGTTCCTTTATAGTTGTTATGTTCTTCAACAGTTCCGGTATGGGTGAATCATTTTTTTCATAAAAATCGATAAAGTATTGTTGCATGTCATGAATGAGAAGGACCGAACGTTTCGGTTCCGCCTTCCACGCTACTTTGTTTTTTGGTAAATCAGATTCAGTTGGCATTGCGTATGGTGTGATAGCAGGAATAGCCATCAAATCACTCCTTATCCTATTATTTTAATGATGTTGCCGTTTGGCGTTCCTTTAACTTGTCAGAAATTATTTGACGCAGTGCTTTTTTACTTACTTTTCCTAATGGAGTTTTAGGAAACGTCTCGATAAATTCCACTCTATCGGGAATTTTAAATGTAGCCAGTCCCCTGTCCTTCAGGAATTGTTTAAGCTCTCTAGCTTTAGGGGTTTCCCCCCTCGGTATCACGAATGCGCAGGATCGCTCCCCAAGATATTCATCAGGCATCGAGACAATGGCTGCGTCATGAACGGCTTCATGGGCCAGTAGATGGTTTTCCACTTCTTCCGCCGCAATTTTTTCGCCACCTCTATTGATTTGATCCTTATCCCGTCCTTCAACGACCAAGTAGCCTGAAGAATTCATGCTTACCAAGTCACCCGTCCGGTAAAACCCATCTTTAGTGAAGGCCTTCTCGTTATGTTCCGGTGCCTTGTAATAGCCGCAGATCGTATAGGGTCCCCTTGTTAATAATGTCCCTACTTCACCAGGTGCAACTTCCTTATCTTCTTCGTCAACCACGCGAATTTCATCAAACTCGGACATTGGACTTCCTTGAGTGTTCACGATGAGCTCATTTGAATCATCAAGCCTCGTATAGTTCACTAGGCCTTCCGCCATGCCGAATACTTGCTGTAATTTACACTGAAATGCCGGGCCTACTCGACGGGCCGCCTCGGCGCTAAACTTCGCTCCTCCAACTTGCATCACTTGAAGGCTGGATAAATCATCATTGCGTGTCGAAACTGCATCAAGCCATCTCAATGCAAGAGGCGGTACGAGTGCGGTAATCGTCGCACCATGCTTTTCAATGAGAGGGAACGCTTCATCAGGGCTTGGACCAGGTGAAAGGACAACCCGTCCCCCACCATACAACGTGCCTAGGATACCAGGTGAGCTCATCGTAAAGTTATGGGCGATGGGAAGCACTGCGAGATAGATACTATCTTGATTGATTCCGCAAATTTCAGCACTTAGCCGCAAACTGTATATGTAATCATCATGCGTTCTTGGAATTAACTTTGATAATCCCGTACTTCCGCCGGATAACTGTAGGAAAGCAACATCACTAGACTGAACCTTCGTTTCCACCAATTCATCAGGATCTCCATATAAACCTTCTAAACTTATGAACTCCTCTGCATCCCCCGTCACAATCACATTCAACAAGCTATCATTCTTACTTTGAACACCTCGGGCAAGTGTCCTGTAGTCAAATCCACCATGCTTATCTGGAATGATGTAAGCAACAGCTTCAGTGAACTCACAAAAATACCCGATTTCATTGCTGCGATGCGATGGGAGTGCATATACAGGAAGAGCCCCGATCCTGAATAAAGCGAAAATGACTTCAAAAAACTCCACGACATTAGGAAGCTGGATGACAACCCTGTCATCCTTCTTGATTCCTAGCTTTTGAAGGCCGACCGCTAACCGATCGGCCCGGCTATCCAACTCACCATAAGTCAGGTTTCTTTCCCCGCCGGTAATGGCAATCCGATTTCCATGCTCCTTGGCACGGGCACGTAGCATGCCGCCGAAAGTCTCCCCTTTCCAACAGCCTTCTTTTCTATATAAATCAGCCAAATCCTTAGGCCACGAAGTAAAACCATCCAACATCATCTTTCCCAAGTCGGGA
>JAZNHX010000017.1:0-5315 GCA_045577115.1 Faecalimonas sp.
GCTGGAGCGTTAGCTCCAGCACCACTTTTCTTTTTTTATGAAATTTCCGAATGTAATCATAAAAAAGTCTAAAAAATCCTTTAGAAGGACTTTTCTTTCCTCCCTTATTGTCAAGATTTTTGCTAGCTTCTTCAAATTCATACACGCAAAGGTAAGCCCGGTCTTCATATTCATCCGTGCTTTTCCTATGTACTGTGTATAACGAAAACCATGATACTCTTTGGCTGTTCCAAAGATTCTTTCTATGGTTTCTTTTCGCATATTATATATATCCTTGTTTCCCGTTGTCTGACGTATATCTTCGCATATTTCAAGGTATTCTTCCCACACATGGCGAGTAACCACTTTTACGCAATCTTTGCTTTCTGTGCACTTGTATCTCGAAGGACAGTTTGTACAATCGCTACAATTACTTTTATATTCCCGATATCCCTCTCTATTTGTGGTTGCATAAGACAATATCTTGTTTTCAGGACAGATGTAACAATCATAATACTCATCGTATACATACTCATATTTTTTAAAGAATCCCTTTTTTGTCTGTGCTCGTTTATAAGGGAAAAGTGGTTCGATTCCATCTTCTATGGTTCGATGGGCGATTGCAGGTGTCTTATATCCTGAGTCCATTCCTAGTTTTTCTGGTTGGTATTTTCTAATCTTATTGTAGATATCTATAAAAGTTCTAGAATCATGTTGGTTCCCCGGATGTACGGTATATCCTAATACCCAGCCATTACTATCGCATGCTGTTTGAACACCATAGGCAAACACCTGCTTATGTTCCCCTTTATGAAACCATCCACTGTCAGGATCTGTTGTACTACATTTTTGCTCTTTTTTCGTTTTTGAAGAACCTCCACCAGATGCAGGTGGATTTTTGTCATTATCATCTTTATTTTTTAGTGGCTTTTTGCCATGATTTTTTCTATCTTCATCAATCTCTTTTTTTAATTCTTCTTCATACCATAAGGCTTCTTGATGCGCAACACGCTTTCTCATCTTTTTGTTGTTAGCACAAGCTTTCACATGAGTAGAATCAATAAAAATGACAGAAGTATCAATCAAGTGAAACTTCATACATTGTTCCAAAATATGTGAGAAAATTTGTTCAAACAAATCTGTATCTTTAAATCTTCTTGTATAATTCTTCCCGAAGGTTGAAAAGTGTGGAACTGAATCTAACATATCTAAGCCAAGAAACCAACGATATGCAACATTGACTTCAATCTCCTTGATAGTCTGACGCATACTTTTAATACCGTAAAGATACTGTATGAAAACAAGTTTAATGAGTATAACAGGGTCTAAACTTGGTCTGCCATTATCAAGGCAATACTTGTCTACCACAAGGTCATAAATAAAGTTCCAATTAATAGCCTTGTCTATTTTACGAAGCATGTGGTCTTGTGGAACCATGTCGTCCATACAAAACATCAGCATTTGTTCTCTTTTTTTATCCGCATCTCTTGTCATCATAAGCAGTACCTCCTGATAGTTTAATTATACCATAGGAGTGATGTCCAAGCTTGAATTATCAAGTGGATAACTTCATGTTTTTTCTTGATAAAAATAAAAAAAGCCACATTACTGTGGATAACTAGACAAAAGAAAAGTCCGGACGTAAGTCCGGAACTTTGTCTACACTCTGAAGGAGTCTCAGCCGAGACTCCTTTTCTATTTCATGTATGTATCTAATTTTTCACACAAGCCATCCCAAGAAATCTTTTTTATATCCTCTTGTTTTGGCACTTGTTGTTTTCGAACATCTATCAACGATTTTGCAAGTCTTTCTTCAAATTCAGCAAGAAACTCCGTTATTGGTTCATCAGAATTTTTCATTAAAGGTGGTTTTACAAAGACGACTCCGTTATTTGGTATGTTTGCATCCAACCAATTCTGAATCCCTGGCAAATCTGTACAAACCACTTTCAAGCCACACGCCATTGCTTCGATAACAACAAGGGGTAATCCTTCAAAAAAAGAAGGAAGCACAAACACATCACTCTCATTCATTTTCTGTGCCAATTCTGCCTGTGATAATTTTCCTAAAAAGGTCACATCACAAGGACATCTTTTCGCCAGTCGTTGAATTTCTTGATATTCCATTTCATTCCCGCATCCTCCTGCAAATAACAACTCCACCTGTTCCTTTGCATTTGGAATATAAGAAATTGCCCTCAGAAGGCTCATAACGCCTTTCTTCTCCGAGAGTTTGCCCGCAAAAATATATTTCGTCTTTTCTGTCGCTTTTTTCTTTTTTTCTGAAACGTAGAAAACATTGCTATTATAACCTGTGCCTATCACTTCCACTTTATCCTTTGAGCAACCATAATATGCGCATATGGTTTCTTTCTGTTCTTGATGAAGCGCAAATATATACTCTAACTTGCAAATATTTTCTTTGATGAAATCTCTTTGCCATGGATTTTTGCTAATTTGACGCAAATCCGAGCCATGTGATATGCCATATATTTTTATATTAGGAAAAAGAGTCCTCATCAACGCCGTCAGAAAGTACAAATGATGACACAAGATAACGTCTGGCTGAAACTTTTCTACTGCCTCTTTCGCTTTTGTCGTAAATGCATTTGTGAAATAACCCGTCATAGACTCTGTCATATCACTATATTTCGTGCTTTCATAAGGCATTTCATCAGACATACCGCAAACCGGAAATGGAAGTTCTTCTGTTTTGTAATACACAGGATAAAAGGTTACATCTTCTGGTAGCCATACACAATCTTCCTTCGTCACGCCTGCAATAATTGCCTGCTCATATCCTAACTTTCGAAAACCTTTTACTAATTCTGTTAAATATACTCCGCTCCCCGTACTATCCGGTTTTTGCGCTGTAATGCTTAATATCCTCATCTCGCACTCCTCCTCGCAAAAAAGTCTGTTCTTTTACACCATGCATTCATGCATTTCTTCTTCCTGCAATCCAACTTTCGCAAGCACCTCAACCATTGCCTGCCTGTCTTCCACCCTCGCACACCAAGCCAATCCACACCCTGAGGAAATCAGTCGGGGTACGGGAATTAATCTTCCTGGTGCCCCCATTTCCTTGCATGCTTTTTCCATTGCCATAGCGTCTGCTGTTGTGTGAAATGTCACAATCAATTTCAATTCTTTCTTTCGCATTTTTATTCTTCCTCTGCAAGTTCCCGTATTGCACGAATTGCAATATCTACTTCTTCTTCTGTGTTATAGTGGGAAAAACTAAAGCGAACTGCCCCCTGTTCCACCGTTCCCAAAGCTTCATGCATCAAAGGTGCACAATGTGCTCCTGGACGTGTCGAAATATCATAAGTCATTAAAAGCTCATCGCTCACTTCTGATGAATCATAATCCCCAATATTCAGTGTAACAATTGGACATCTCTTCTCCGTTTCAAAATCCCCATATACTTTGACTCCCGGGATATTTTTCACGCCATGATAAAACTTCCACATAAGCCCTATTTCTTTTGCGCGAATGCGTTCCATTCCTTCTCGTTCTATATACGAAACTGCAGCTCCGAGTCCGGCAATTCCATGCCCGTTTAGTGTTCCTGCTTCTAGCGCCATCGGCATGTCTTTCGGATGTTTTTTCAAATAAGTTTGCACACCACTTCCACCACTTTTTAAAGGTTTTAGATGCAAACCTTCTCGTACATATAGTCCGCCTGTTCCCTGGGGTCCCAAGAGCCCTTTATGCCCTGTAAAGCATAACACATCAACATTCATTTCTTTGACATGAATCGGATAGACTCCTGCTGTTTGAGATGCATCTACAATCAGTAACACACCTTTTTCCTTTGCAATCTCTCCTACGCGTCTAATATCCACATAGTTTCCAGTTAAATTGGAGGCATTCGTACAAACAATTGATTTTGTATTTTCTCCAATTGCCTCTTCCAGTTCCTCATAGGAAATATTCCCTGTCGAATCACTTTTTACAATTGTCAACGATACTCCTTTTTCCTCCATCTCATAGAGTGGTCGAAGTACCGAATTGTGTTCCAACATAGTTGTAACCACATGGTCGCCCGTCTCTAATAACCCTTTGATTGCTATATTGAGACTCTCCGTAGAATTGTTTGTAAAAACAATCCTCTTCGGATTTTCTGCTCCAAAGAAACGTGCCAACGCATCTCTCGTATTATAAATAATTCTAGATGCGTCTAACGAAGCACCATGTGCACCTCTCCCTGCATTTCCCATGGAATTCATGGCATTCACAACGGCTTCTATCACTTCTTTAGGTTTTTGTATTGTCGTTGCTGCATTATCCATATAAATCATATTTTTCACCTAGTTCTCAATTTCCTTTTTCTTGTACATCTCTTTTACTGTCTTAATAAACCTCTCTGAAACACGAGATAATTGCAAGTTGCGATTATAAATCACATTAATATCTCTTCGCACATCTTCCACAGAAACCGGAATCGCCAAAAGTTTGCCCTTAGCAATTTCTTCCTCCACTGCCAACTTGGACACAACAGAAATGCCCATTCCATTACTTACCGCTCTCTTAATGGCTTCTGTGCTTTCCATACTGGCAATCACATTCAATCTAGTTGGCTTCACTCCGATTCTACGCAATTGTTTTTCTGCTTCCTTTCTTGTACCAGAACCTGCTTCGCGCATAATCAGCGCTTCCTCGGAAACCCAGACTGCGTTTTCCCGTCTCTTTTTTATTTCGGCATATTGGGCTGTGTTTGGCGTAATTACAACCAGCTCATCTTCGTAGAATGGTATGTACTTACAAAGCCGCTTGTCAATTACTGTTCCTGTAAATCCAATGTCAACTGCATTGTTTACTACCTGTTCTACCACTTTTGCGCTATCCAACTCCAAAACCTTGAACTGCTGGTTTGGATATTTTTCGTTAAATCTAGCAAGAATTCCTGGCAGTAAATACTGCGCCGGAATTGTGGACGCCGCAATTGTAAGACACTGCTGTGCTTTTTCTTCTCGCACTGCAAACGTATCCTCTATCTTCTTTTGCAACACGATCATCTGCTTTGCATAATCATACAGGAGTTTCCCATCGTCTGATAGGCGGACTTCCTTTGTATTTCGTACAAAGAGTCGTGTGTTCAGTTCTTTTTCCAACGAGGAAATATGGGCACTAATCGTGGGCTGCGTCAGAAACAAATCCCTTGCTGCCTTCGAGAAGCTTCCACTGTCTGCAATTTGAACAAACGCCTCCAGTTGTTTTAAATTCATATGTATGCTACCCTTTCACTTTCCGTTCCATTCTTTTTTGTTACTTTGATGCTATCCATATATTCCAGAATTGGCTTGGCACTCTTACGACTGGTTCCAAGAAGG
>JAZNHX010000018.1:0-3202 GCA_045577115.1 Faecalimonas sp.
AACACATGATTTACGATGAAATCATCGGTGAATCAAAAGATACCAAGGATGCAGAGAGATTTGCAGAGGTAGAGAGAATTGAGGCAATGAGCCCCGAAGAGAAGTTTGCTTTCTTCCGTAACGAATTAAGCAAATGTATCCGTTGCAATGCTTGCCGCAACGTATGTCCGGCTTGCAGTTGCCGTAAATGTGTATTTGACAGTACGAAATTTGACAGTGCACAAAAAGCAAACGTTGATTCATTTGAAGAAAAGATGTTCCACGTAATCCGTGCATTCCACGTTGCAGGAAGATGTACAGACTGCGGTGAGTGCAGCAGAGTTTGTCCACAAGGCATCCGTCTCCACTTATTTAACCGCAAATACATCAAGGACATCAATGAGTTCTATGGTGAATATCAGGCAGGTGCTGACACAGATTCAAGAGGACCACTTACAAACTATACATTTGATGATGTGGAACCAAGCATCGTAACAGAAAGGGGATAATGTGATGTATAAGATAGCAAAAGAAAATCTTTCGGCATTATTCCAAGCAATTGCCGGAGAGCAAGAATTATATGTACCTGTTAACAATAACGGACAGGTGAACTTCGCAGCATGGACAGAAGGCGCAAATGTTGATTTAGACACTCTTAAGACTGTAAAATCACCAAAAGATGCATTCTTTCCACAAAGCGAGAACTTATATACTGTTAAAAAAGAAGATAAAAAATTAAAAATCGAGCCGGAAGCTTTAAAAGACCAGGATTTCGTAGTATTCGGTATGAAAGCCTGCGACGTAAAAGGTCTTGAGGTACTTGACAAAGTATTTTTAGTTGACCCGGTTGATACATTCTACGCAGCAAGACGCGCACACGGAACCATCGTTGTTATGGCTTGTCATGAGCCGGAAGAGACATGTTTCTGTAAAGTCTTCGGTGTAGACTGTGCAGAGCCTGTAGCTGACGTAGCTACATGGATGATTGACGGAGAAATGTACTGGAAGGCCTTGACTGAAAAGGGTGAGGCTTTGACAGCAAAAGTAGCAGGTCTTCTTACAGATGCCGATGAAGCAAAAGTAGAAGAAGAGAAAACTGCAATCCGTGCAATCGTAGAGAAACTTCCATACTCTAACATTTCTTTAGAAGGATGGAATGGAGACGTTCTCTTAGAGAAATTTAACTCTCCAGTATGGGAAGAACTTTACAAACCATGCTTGGCTTGTGGAACATGTACATTCGTGTGCCCAACCTGCCAGTGTTATGATATCAAGGATTACGATACAGGACATGGTGTAAAGCGTTATCGTTGCTGGGATTCATGTATGTACTCTGACTTCACAATGATGGCTCACGGTAACAACCGTACAAGCCAGATGCAGAGATTCCGTCAGAGATTCATGCACAAACTTGTGTACTTCCCTGCAAACAACAATGGAATGTACTCATGTGTAGGCTGCGGACGTTGTATTGAAAAATGTCCTTCAGCACTTAACATTGTAAAAGTAATCAAAGCTTTTGAAAATCAGGGAGGTGAAAAGTAATGTGCGAATGTCATTGCCATGATGGATACACCTTGGATACATTGATTCCAAAGGTAGGTATCATTACAGATATCCGTCAGGAGACACCGGATGTTAAAACATTCCGTGTAAATGCTCCAGAGGGCGGTAAATTATTCGAACATATGCCGGGACAGTGCGCAATGGTTTGTGCTCCTGGTGTGAGTGAAGCAATGTTCTCTATTACATCTTCACCGACAAACAAAGAATTCCAAGAATTCAGTATTAAGAAATGTGGTGAACTTACGGACTATCTTCACAGCTTAGAAGTAGGTTCAGAGATCACAGTTCGTGGACCATACGGTAATCATTTCCCGGTGGAAACAGAATTGAAAGGTAAGAACCTTTTATTCATCGCCGGTGGTATCGGTCTTGCACCACTTCGTTCTGTTATCAACTATGTAATTGATAACCGCGAAAACTACGGAACAGTAGATATCGTTTACGGTTCTCGTTCTGCAGACGATTTGGTTCAGTTAAAAGAAATCCAGGAAGTTTGGATGAAGACAGAAGGCATCAACGTACACCTAACAATTGACCGTCCACAAGAAGGATGGGATGGACACGTAGGATTTGTACCTGCTTATGTAAAAGAATTAAATCTTGACACTAACAAAGTTGCTCTTATCTGCGGTCCGCCGATTATGATTAAGTTCGTTTTAGCAGGACTGAAAGAATTAGGTTTCACAGATGAGCAAATCTACACAACATTTGAACTTCGTATGAAGTGTGGCGTTGGTAAATGCGGACGTTGTAACATCGGTTCTAAATACGTTTGTAAAGACGGTCCGGTATTCCGTTACGACGAAATCGGCGAATTGCCACCAGAGTATTAGATGATACTAGGGGACAAAGGCTTCAAATCGCATACATATATGCGGATTTGGAGCTTTGGGACCCGAACAAGGATGAGGAATCAGCCATCTTCTGTAGGAAAATGAGCGTTTCCGAATGCTTGTAGGATTACGGGAGTGTGAAACACGGAGTAATCCGTAGTATCATCATTAACATAAAAGGATGAAAGGAAAAAAGAAAAATGGCAGATATGATTAACGTATATTTATACGGTAAAAAATATGAAGTTCCATCAAACTTAACAATTATGGAAGCTTTCGAATATGCCGGATACCAATTGGTTCGCGGTTGTGGTTGTAGAAACGGTTTCTGCGGAGCTTGTGCTACAATCTACAGAATCAAAGGGAAAAATGAATTACACGGATGTTTAGCATGTTCTACAAAAGTAGAAAAAGATATGTGTGTAGCAACATTACCATTCTTCCCATTAGAGAAAAAAGTTTACGATATTACAGAAATCAAACCAACACAACAGGTTATGATGCAGTTATATCCGGAAATCTACGCTTGCGTAGGATGTAACGCTTGTACAAAGGCTTGTACACAGGACCTTAACGTAATGCAGTACATCGCTCACGCACAGAGAGGAGAGTTCGAAAAATGTGCAGAACTTTCATTTGACTGTGTAATGTGTGGAGTATGTTCATCACGTTGTCCAGCTGGTATTTCACATCCACAAGTTGCTCTTCTTGCAAGAAGATTAACAGGAAAATACATCAGACCGGAAGCTGAGCACTTAAAAGTAAGAGTAGAAGAGATTGAAAAGGGTGATTGCAAAGCAATGATGGAAGCAATCATGCAAAAA
>JAZNHX010000019.1:0-14815 GCA_045577115.1 Faecalimonas sp.
TATTCCGCAAGTAGATATCAAGCAGGTTCCGATTATCAAGGGGGATGCAAAGAGCATATCAATTGCAGCGGCAAGTATTATTGCAAAAGTAACGAGAGATCGTTTGATGGTGCAGTATGAAGAGGTACTTCCGGGATACGGATTTGCGAGTAATAAGGGATATGGTTCTGCGACGCATATTCAAGCCATTCAGGAGTTGGGAGCAACGCCGATACATAGACAGAGTTTTATTAAGAATTTCATATAAGATTATTTGTGATTTTTGGGCAAATATTGGAGTGAAATCATGAAAGTGTAGGGGGTTACGGTGCGGAATTTACATTTTTAAATCCACGCCGTAAAATTAGGGCTTTTTAAAGAAAGGAGCGACGGTTTTACGGTGCAGATTTAACGTTGTAATTTTTGCACCGTAATATTTTAATTTGAGAATGAGTTTTTACGGTGTGACAAATCATATGCGCTTCCTGCACCGTAGTTTCTCGAAAAACAACAAAAGGTGGAAAGAGAAATGATACAAAATAAAAGAAAAGTGGGCGCACACTATGAAAAAATAGCAGGTGAATATCTCATATCGCAAGGTTACGAGATTGTGGAGTATAATTTTTTCAGTAGATTTGGAGAAATAGATATTGTTGCGAAACATAATGGTTATTTAGTATTTGTTGAAGTGAAATATAGAGACAATGAAGGGAAAGGACATCCGTTAGAAACGATTTCTCTAAAGAAGCAGCGCTCAATTTCGAAGTGTGCAGTTTATTATCTGAAAAAGAAGAATTTGTGTGAACATCCAGTAAGATTTGATGTGGTTGGTATTTTAGGGGAAGAGATGGTTTTGCTTCAAAATGCATTTGAATATATGGGATAGAATGGAGATGATAGCAAAGTGAAGTACAAAAACTCGAAACATATCTTTGATGAAAAACAGGTGGGAGAAGTGTTGTATTTATCATACCCACTCCTAGAGAAAACCGGACTTGTAAAGCATGGCTTCTCGACGCGCATCGGTGGCGTGAGCGAGGGGATTTACAGTTCCATGAACCTCAGTTTCACAAGGGGCGATGATGAAAATGCTGTGCGAGAGAATTATCGACGTATGGCTAAGGCATTAGGAGTGACAGAAGATAGTTTTGTCTTGGCTGCCCAGACGCACACCACAAACGTACATAAAGTGACATTAGAGAATATGAAACAAGAGTTACAAGGTGTAGACGGACTTATTACCAATGTGCCGAGCCTTTGTCTCGTAACCTCTTATGCTGACTGTGTTCCATTATATTTTTTGGATCCGGTACATAGAGCAATCGGACTCAGCCATTCGGGTTGGAGAGGAACCGTAGGAAAAATCGGAGAGGTGACTTTAAGAAAGATGGCAGACGAATATGGAACAAGGGCAGAAGACGTAATTGCCGCAATCGGACCATCCATCTGTCAGGATTGTTATGAAGTCAGTGAAGATGTAATCAACCAATTCAGAGAGGCATTTGGTAGTGAGCGCTGGGAGGATTTGTTTTATCAGAAAGCAAACAAAAAGTACCAGTTGAATTTGTGGAAAGCGAATGAGATAATTTTGTCAGAAGCAGGTGTTCGAAGAGAGAACATTGCCGTTACAAATGTTTGCACGAACTGTAATCCGGACATACTGTTCTCACATCGCGCAAGCAAAGGACAAAGAGGCGGTCTTGCCGCTTTTATGGCACTAAAGTAGGAGGTAAAAACATATGCTATTATCAAAAGCAGTTGAAGGTGAAGAAGTGGTAGAAGAAGTTAGTAAATTGGCTGAGTATGTGGGAGGGAAAATACCGGGACTCATCGATTTTGCCATCGGTGTCGTGTTAGCTCTAGTTGTATTTTTTATAGGAACAAAGCTAATCAAATGGATAAGAAAACTGATTAAGATATCCATGGAGAAAGGAAATGTGGGTAAAGGTGTTTGCCAGTTTGTAGATTCCTTGGTGAAGTTTGCATTGTATACGATTTTGATTTTTTCTATTGGAAGTAAATTTGGTTTGGATACAACATCAGTGGCAGCGGCGTTGGCTTCTTGCGGTGTGGCAATTGGTTTGGCATTACAGGGCAGTTTATCAAACTTTGCGGGCGGTGTTCTGATTCTGATTTTAAAACCATTTGTGGTTGGAGATTACATTATTGAGGATAATAAAGGACGCGAGGGAACGGTAAAAGAGATTCAATTGTTTTACACAAAACTTCTGACGGTAGATAATAAAACAGTTGTAATTCCTAACGGTTCATTAGCCAATACTAGCCTCACAAATGTGACAGCACAGGATAAGAGAAGATTAGATTTGTCAGTAGGAATCTCTTATGACGCGGATTTGAAGAAGGCAAAACAGTTGATTGAAGAACTGCTTCACAAGGATGAAGATGTGTTGCAGAGTGAAGGAGTTACTGTTTTTGTGGATTCCCTTGGTGACAGTGCAGTTGTGATTGGAGCACGTGGCTGGGTGAAGAAGGAAGCGTATTGGACTGCAAAGTGGAGATTAACAGAGAACATCAAACTGACCTTGGATGAGAATGGAATTGAGATACCATTTAATCAGGTCGTAGTGCATATGGAAAAGTAGAATATAAAAAAAGGTTATCCGATTGGATAACCTTTTTTTGTCAGCCGAAAATGGGACTCGAACCCACGACCTACGCATTACGAATGCGTCGCTCTACCAACTGAGCCATTTCGGCAAGTGACTTTTGCCACATTGATTAGTATACTTGTGGAAAGAAGAAAAGTCAAGTGGTTTTTATATTGACAAATACATCGGTACACCGATATAATATAAACAAGGTGGTGAGATTTATGGTTAACAGACTGCTAAGAGAAAAAGGAATTACAAAATATAGACTGTCAAAGGAAAGTGGTGTTCCACAGACTACTATTATTGACATTTGTAGCGGAAAGACACGTATAGAGAAGTGCTCTGCAGAGACAATATATCGTATAGCAAAGACCATAGGAGTATCGATGGAAAGTCTACTAGAGCCGACGATTGAATCAAAAATTCATGTGGATTATAGGGTGTCATTTGAAGTTTTCAAAAGCAATGTGTGTCATTATGTTAAAGATAAAGGTGACATTGAATTTATGATAGAGGTTCTTGAAAGAGAGAATGTCAGAAAATTATATAACAAGAAATGGTATCCGGAGGCTTTTTATTTGCTTGCAATGCTTGATTATCTTTCACGCGAAAATAATGTCCCGATATGTACAAATTATAATGATATTCGTGCATGCAAATTGGAAAAGCCATTGTATCCTACGAGTTTGTTATTAGCTTCTAAAGCAATGAATACAGAAAAGTATAAAGAAGAGAGTTTGAAAAATGCGATTCCAGAGTTTATGCACTTTAACATAGTGGAAAGTGAGGTGCGCAATGTCTACTAATAATTATTTTACAAAGGAAAATCTTGATAATTGTTTGAAAGCACTTGCAATAGAATTTAGAAAAAGAAACGGAAAGACAATGCCCGCTGAGATAATTTTAGTTGGTGGAGTTGCAGTATTGGTCAATTATGGTTTTAGAGATAAAACATACGATGTAGATGCGATAATTCACGCGTCTTCGGCGATGAAAGAAGCAATAAATCATGTTGGTGATACGATGTCATTTCCAAATGGGTGGCTTAATTTTGATTTTACGAAAACGAAATCGTATTCCCCAAAACTTAGAAATTATTCTATCTACTATAAAACCTTTTCTAACATCTTGAAAGTACGTACCATATCAGGAGAGTACCTTGTTGCCATGAAGTTGATGTCTGGAAGACAATATAAAAATGATATCTCAGATATCGTAGGGATTCTTTTTGAGCACAAAGAGTCCGGAATACCGATAACAAAGGAACAAATTGATGCAGCAGTGTGCAATCTGTATGGTGGATGGGGCAAATTACCGAATGAGGCTGAAAGCCTGGTTGAAAATATATTAAAGAATGATAATTTGGAAGAATTATATCGAGTTTATCGAGAAGAACAACAAATGAACAAGAAAGCACTGGTCAAATTCGAAAAGGAATACCCGAATGTTTTAAATGGAGATAATCTTCAGAATATTATCGAGAACTTGAAGGCGAAAAGAACAAACAATGAAATAGTTGACAAATAACTCCCTAGTGCTAAAATTAAAAACATATTTATCCTAGCTGAAAGAAGGACAATACAATGATTCGTATGGAATTAGGAAAGAACAGTTATAACATAGAAATCGAACGAGGTAATCTCAATAAAGCAAGTGAACTTCTGAACCTGAATCGAAAAGTGATGATTATCACAGATGAAGGAGTTCCGCGTGCTTATGCAGAGAAGATTGCAGAGCAATGCAAAGAGGCGTACATAAAAGTTGTTCCATGTGGAGAAGGCAGCAAATCTCTTCAGACAGCAGAAGAGATTTTGACTGAAATGTTAGGTCACCAATTCAGTCGAAAAGACTGCGTAGTTGCAGTTGGGGGCGGTGTTGTCGGAGACCTTGGCGGTTTTGTTGCTTCTCTCTATATGCGTGGTGTGGATTTCTACAATGTTCCTACAACGGTATTGTCGCAGGTGGATTCTTCTATCGGTGGGAAGACAGCCGTGAATCTCGCGGGAATCAAGAATATTATCGGAGCATTTCATCAGCCAAAAGCAGTGCTGATTGACCCTGATACGCTAAATACACTCTCAGAGCGCCAAATTGTAAATGGACTCTTTGAGGCAATTAAGATGGGGGCAACCAGCGATAAAGAATTATTTGACTTGTTCCTTTATGATGACTTACCAAAGTATCCGAAGGGAACTGCCAGTGACAGTTCCTTTAGGTGGAAAAAACATTTAGATTTGATTATAGAAAAAGCGTTATTGGTAAAGAAGTACGTGGTAGAGCAGGATGAGAAGGAGAGCCATCTACGAAAAATCTTGAATTTCGGTCACACTATCGGTCATGGGTTCGAAAGTGCGGCGCATGGAAGATATTTACACGGAGAGTGTGTGGCGCTCGGAATGCTATACATGAGTAGCGAGGAAGTGCAGGATCAACTCTGTGAAATCTATGAGAAGTTGGGATTTGAGGTTCCGGAATTCTATACCTTTAATATGGAAGAAGTGAAAGAGGCAATTACTCACGATAAAAAGGCAAGTAACCAGAACTGTTCTGTAGTATATGTTTCAGAGATTGGAAATGGAAGTATCGAAGAGTGGAGCATGGATGCGGTGCTTGACAGATTGGAGTGTAATTAATATGAAAAATGTGTATGGAAATAGTATTACAGTGACCTTGTTCGGCGAGAGCCATGGGGAGCAGATTGGTGCGGTGATTGACGGATTGGCACCGGGCGTTGAAGTGGATATGGAGTTTATTCATAAACAGCTGGAACTTCGAAAACCACATGGGAAAATCTCGACGCAGAGAGTGGAGGCTGACGAACCACATATTGTGAGCGGTGTGTTTGAAGGAAAGACAACAGGAACACCGATTTGCATTTTATTTGAAAATAATAACACAAAGAGCAAGGATTATTCGAAGACAAAGGACTTGATGCGTCCGGGACACGCAGATTACACAGCGATTCAGAAATATCACGGATTCGCGGACTATCGTGGTGGCGGGCATTTCTCGGGACGAATCACGACTCCGATTGTGGCAGCAGGCGCCATACTTATCAAAGCTCTGCAGAAGAAAGGTATTTACATAGGAAGTCATATTCAGAAATGCGGACCGGTAGAGGATAGAAGATTTGAAGATTATGTAGCTGATATCGCAAAGGTAAATGATCTGATTTTCCCTGTGCTGGATGAGAAGGCAGCAGAGAACATGCACTCTTATATGGTACAGGCGGCCAAGGAGGGCGACAGCGTAGGTGGAGTTCTTGAAACAGTTGTGACGGGTCTCCCTGCGGGCGTAGGTGAGCCTTGGTTTGATACGATGGAAAGCATGCTCGCGCACGGACTCTTTAGTATTCCGGCTGTGAAGGGCGTGGAATTCGGTGAAGGATTTGGTTTTGCAGACATGAAGGGAAGCGAGGCCAATGATGCATTTGAAGTGAAAGATGGAAAAGTGGTTACGAAGACCAATCACAACGGAGGAATCAATGGTGGTATTACAAATGGCATGCCGATTCGTTTCCAAACGGTCGTAAAACCGACTCCGTCTATTTATAAGAAACAAGAGACAGTCAATATGGCAACCATGGAAAATGAAGTGATGCAGATTGAAGGAAGACATGACCCGGCGATTATTCATCGTGCAAGAGTGGTTGTGGATAGCATGACAGCAATTGTAATCGCAGACATGCTGGCACTTCGTTACGGAACAGACTGGCTCTAAGGAGATGACAGAATATGAAAGTGACGATTACACCGAGTAAGGCTAAAGGATTGGTCCTTGCTCCACCATCGAAGAGTATGGCGCATCGCATGCTGATGGGGGCAGGACTTGCAGAAGGCACGTCGGTAGTAGAAAACGTTGATTTGAGTGAAGATATCAAGGCGACTCTTGGCATGTTGGAGGCATTGGGTGGACAATATAAAATCGAAGGTCGCAAGGTGGTTATGCAAGGTGTCGGAGGAAAGAGACTTCAGACAAATCAAAAGTTAAACAGCAACGAAAGTGGAAGCACACTGCGATTTTTTATCCCGCTATTGTTAAGCGGTGGGGCGAAGGCAGAGTTTACAGGTGCGAAGCGATTGTTTGAGCGTCCACTTGGTATTTATGAGGACATATGCAAAGAGCAAGGAATTCTATTTGAGAAGAGTGACGCTGGTTTAAAGGTGGAAGGACAATTGAAAGCATCGCACTTTAAGGTGCAAGGCAATATTAGCAGTCAGTTCATCACAGGGTTACTATTTGCGCTTCCTTTATTAAAAGAAGATAGTGTGCTGGAAATGTTGCCGCCGGTAGAGAGTAGAGCCTACATTGATATGACTTTGGAGGCACTTCAGACCTTTGGTATCAAAGTGCAACAGGAAGGAAACACATTTCATATTGCAGGAAATCAAACCTATCAGGCGCAAGATGTAACGGTGGAGGGGGATTACTCCAACGCTGCATTTTTGGATGCCTTTAATCTGCTTGATGGAAACGTGGAAGTGGCAGGACTTCGTGAAGATACATTGCAGGGTGACCGTATTTATAAGGCATATTATGAAGTGTTAAACGAAGAACATCCAGTGATGGACCTTGCAGAGTGTCCGGATCTTGGACCAATCTTAATGGGAATGGCGGCAGCAGGCCACGGTGCACGCTTTACCGGAACCAGAAGGCTTCGGATAAAAGAAAGTGACCGAGGAACCGTTATGGCAGAAGAACTTGCAAAATTTGGCATTCAGGTGGATGTGATGGAAAATGAGATTGTAGTACACAAGGGTACGCTCACAAGACCAAATGAAACCCTCAGCAGTCACAATGACCATCGCATTGCTATGACGATGGCAACTCTGTGTTCCGTGACAGGTGGCACGATTGACGGAGCTGAGTCAGTGAGAAAAAGTTTTCCGAATTATTATGATGTAATAGAACATTTAGGCATTCAAGTGACGAGAGAAGAGTAGACGGAGGAGAATGAAAATGAATTGTGAATTCAAGAGAAAATTACCAATACCAAAGAAGGTAAAAGCAATGTATCCGGTGACGGGCAAGATGCGCGAGGATTTTGAAATGCGCGATGTTGAAATTAAAAAAGTATTGTCAGGAGAAAGTGATAAATTCTTATTGATTATCGGACCATGCTCAGCAGACTACGAGGAGTCAGTAATGGATTATATCTCAAGACTGCGTCCGGTGCAGGAAAAGGTGGAAGATAAGATTATCATTATTCCAAGAATCTACACTAACAAACCGAGAACTACGGGTGCCGGATACAAGGGAATGCTTCATCAGCCAGACCCACTTCACGATTCTGATATGTTAGAGGGGCTTACAAAGATTCGCAAGCTGCATATGAGAGCCCTTGCAGAAACAGGTTTCTCCTGTGCGGATGAAATGCTTTATCCGGAAAATTATAGATATTTGTCAGATTTATTGGCGTACGTGGCGGTTGGTGCACGTTCTGTGGAAAACCAGCAGCATCGCCTCACTGCAAGTGCAATTGATGTGCCGGTTGGTATGAAAAATCCAACGAGCGGTGATTTGTCAATTATGATGAATTCCATTACAGCAGCACAAAGTAGTCATACCTTTATTTATAGAGGATGGGAAGTGGAGAGCACCGGTAATCCATACGCACATGCAATTCTTCGTGGCGGTATGAATGCGCAGGGAGAAAATATTGCCAACTACCACTATGAAGATTTGATGAAAGTATATGAATATTGTCAGCAAAAGAACTTGAAAAATATGGGCGTGGTGATTGATGCAAACCATGCAAACTCCAACAAGAAATTCGTGGAGCAGATTCGCATCAGTAAGGATGTTTTGCACAGTCGTCGTGTAAATGCAGATATTTGTTCTCTTGTAAAAGGGCTTATGATTGAAAGTTACATTGTAGACGGTGCACAGTCACCAGAGTGTGGTATTTACGGACAATCGATTACAGACCCATGCCTTGGATGGGAGAAGACAGAGAAATTAATTTACGAGTTAGCCGAGGAAATGTAAGGAGAAAGTACTTTTACGGTGTGTACAGAAGAAAGATTAGATTGCACCGTAGTGATAAAGTAATGAAAAAGAAGAATTACTGTGTGTATGTCAGAATATTAGTTTTGCACCGTAATTCTGAGGATTAAATTTAAGAGGTTATAGTAAAAATACGGTGTGGTGTTGTGATTATCAACTCTGCACCGTATTCGTATAAGTGCAAGCCAATAATACTACGGTGTAAAAACAAGTCTTTTATTATTTGAACCGTAAAGGTGAGAAATTGATAAAAAATATTACGGTGCAAATAGATAAATTTCATAGTTGCACCGTAAAACAAAAAATACAACAGAATAAGGGTAATTTTGAATGGAAAAATCAGCAAAATATGGTATACTTAATATAGTATTTTGTGATGAAGCGAAAGGAAATGAAAACTATGCAAAAGATGGACGCAAAATATGAGGCGCTATTTACGCCTTGGAAAATCGGTAATGTAGAGATCAAAAACCGAATCGTGATGTGCCCGATGGGCGGAACTTCTTTGTTTGGTTGGATGGAGCCAAACCATTTTGACAAAGAGGCAGCAAAATTATTTATTGAGAGAGCAAACAACAACGTAGGACTTATTATCCCTGGTATTGCTCCAATCAAAGATACCCTTGGCGGAAGATGGCTCTGGCAGAACAAAAAGATGTTCAAGGAACTCAAAGTGTTTATGGAAGAAATCCATAAGACAGGTGCAAAATTGTTTGTACAGATTACAGCAGGTATGGGACGCTCTTGGGCGATTACAGACCATGTATTATTGTTACATAAAAATAAGGTTCTGAGAACCATCGCGAAACCGATTATTGACACAGACCATGAATTAGCAAGCCCAAGCGAATTACCGGCAAGATGGGCACCGGATGTAATCTGTCGTCCAATGACAGTCAAAGAAATTGAGACGATTGTAGAGGCATTTGCGAAGACGGCAAAACTCTGTCAGGAAGCAGGTGTGGATGGCGTGGAAGTACATGCGGTTCATGAGGGATACCTTCTTGACCAATTTACACTCCCTTATACAAATAAACGTACAGATGAATACGGCGGTTCTTTCGAAAACAGATACCGTTTTGCTACGGATATTGTAAAGGCGATTAAAGAAGCCTGTGGAAAAGACTTCCCGGTTTCCCTCCGTTATTCGGTAGAATCCAAGGTGAAAGATTTCCGCGTGGGAGCAGTTCCTGGCGAGGAATATACAGAAATCGGACGTACGATGGAAGAGAGCGAAAAAGCAGCGAAGTACTTGCAGGATGCAGGTTATGACATGCTCAACTGTGACAATGGTACCTATGACTCTTGGTACTGGGCACATCCGCCACAGTACATGCCACAGAACTGTAACTTGGACGACGTTGCGCACATTAAGAAATTTGTAGATATTCCGGTTGTCTGTGCAGGGCGTATGGAGCCGGAGGTTGGCGCACAGGCAGTGGCAGAAGGTCTTATTGACGGCGTTGGTATTGCACGTCAATTCCTTGCAGATTCAGAGTGGATTACAAAATTAATCGAAGACAGAGTAGAAGATATCAGACCATGTATCTGTTGTCATAATGCATGCTTCAACTTCTCTAGTTGGAAAGGTCATGCAAATGCACAGGATTTCGGAGATACAAGAGGACTCGCACGCTGTGCATTGGTTCCATCGGTTATGCAGTCTAAGAAATACAAGATCGAACCGGCAGCGAACAAGAAAAATATCGCGATTATCGGTGGCGGTATCGGCGGTATGGAAGCGGCTATCGTATGTGCAAAACGAGGTCACAGTGTAACACTTTATGAAAAAGATGATAAGCTCGGCGGTATTTTCATCGCGGCTGCAGCTCCTTCATTCAAAGAAAAAGACAAAGCACTTATTGCTTGGTATGAACGTGAAATTACAAAATATCCAATCGAAGTGAAATTGAATACAGAAGTAAAAGACGTTGAATCACTTGGTGCTGATGAAGTCATCATTGCAACCGGTGCAACTGCAAGAAAGATTCCGGTAAAAGGCGCAGAACTTGCGATGGATGCAACCGAATATTTGTTAGGTCAAAAAGAAGTCGGAGAAAATGTTGCGATTATCGGCGGTGGTTTATCAGGTTGTGAAATCGCATATGATTTGTATTTGCAAGGAAAGAAACCGGTTATCGTGGAAATGCAGAATGACCTCATTGCAGTGAAGGGTGTTTGTCTTGCAAACTCAAGCTTCCTGCGTGATTTCTTCAATGCAAACAAGGTTCCGGTACATTTGGAGACAAAACTTTCTGAAGTGATGGAAGATGGAATCATGGTAACAGATAAAGACGGTAAGACCTTTAAGATTGACGCAGACAGCGTGATTCTTTCTGTTGGTTACAATCCGGCACCTTTGGCACCAAAGAGCAAACATGTTCATGTAATCGGTGACGCGAAGAAGGTTGGTAACTTACGTACCGTTATCTGGGGCGCGTGGGACGTAGCAATGAAACTGTAGGAGATGATAGATTATGATGAAATTAACAGACGAACAACAGGCCATATTAGATGGCGCACAGGGCGAAACTCTTGCCAAGGTTATGAAAACATTGGTGATGTACGGGGAAGCATTCGGTGCAGAGAAAATGGTTCCGGTAACCTCCGAGTACAATCATTTGGTAACATCATTTGGACTTAAAATGCTTGGGCCGGTGTACGATTTGATGAATCAATTGTTGGACGCAGATGCAGTTTCCAAACAAAAATTCTCAGTAGACCCTCGTCCGCTGGATCCAAACGTACCTGCAAACCTTTTGCAGAAATTGATTTTTAATAAATTTATGTATTCGAAACAGGATTTCTATGAGGACCAATTAAACAAGCTGGGGCTTATGGAAAAAGACGCATTTACCTGTGCATGCTACATGGATGCAGTAGGCAATGTTCCGAAAAAAGGCGAGGTTCTCAGCTGGGCAGAGTCGTCAGCTGTGGTATATGCGAACTCTGTGTTTGGAGCACGCTGTAACCGCAACTCCGGTATCATGGATATCATGGGTTCTGTACTCGGCTATGTTCCGTATTTCGGACTTCTCACAGACGAAGGAAGAAAGGCTTCTTGGATTATTGAGATTAAGACAGAGAAGAAACCGGAGGCACAACTTCTCGGTTCTGCAATCGGCATGAAAGTGATGGAGGACGTTCCGTATATCGTAGGTCTTGACAAATGGCTTGGAACAGAATTAAACGATGCCGCTTGCTCATACCTCAAAGATTTTGGCGCTGCCACAGCATCAAACGGTGCAGTTGGATTGTATCATATTGAAAATCTGACACCGGAAGCAGTAGAATTAGGAAAAGACCTAATCAAAGAAGATGCAAAGGTTTATGTGATTGACGATGCAGAATTAGAGCGCGTGAAAAATAACTATCCGGTTATCTGGAAAAATAAAGATGCAAAACCGAAGCTTTGCTTCATGGGATGTCCACATATGACTTTAGAACAACTCAAGTCATGGACAGAGCGCGTAGAAGCAGCGCTTAAGGAAACCGGCAACAGCAAGGTTGTCATTCCGACCGTATTTACAACTGCACCTGCAGTTCTCAAAGAATTTGAACAGACAGAGTATGCTACAAGACTTAAGAAAACAGGTGTTATTGTATCTTATATTTGTCCATTGATGTACATGAATAACCCACTGTGTGCAAAGATGCCGGTTATTACTTCATCAAACAAATTGCGTACATATACAACCGCTCGCTATTACACAGATGATGAGATCTTAATGCAGATTACGAAGGGAGGCAAATAGACATGAGAGAGTTTAAAGGACGTGTAGTTACACCCGGATGCGTGAGTGCAGAAGCAGTTGTTACTCATGAAGGTTTTAACACATTGGCTTCACTTCAAAAAGCATTGCAGTTTGGCGATAAGACTGTGACTGTCGGTGACCAGAACAATAAGGATTTGTATGGCAAATCGATTTTAGGAAAGGCACTTTGCCTGCCACAGACAATCGGTTCCACAACAGGTGGTATGGTTCTCTACTGTGCGTGTGCGATGGAGAGGGTTCCAGCTTGTCTGTTATTTTCGAACCATATCGATTCATTGGCGGCAGCAGGTGCAATCCTTGCAGATGTATGGCTTGACAACATTACCATGCCAGTAGTGGACTGCTTGGGGGATGAATTTCTTGAGTATGTAAAAGATGGCATGAAGATTACCATTAAAGAAGACGGTGTAGTAGTCGTAGAGTAGACAAAATATAAATGCGAAAGCGGAGAGAGGAAATTACGATGACATTTATGATGGATAAGCAGGAGGCATACAATTGTCTGCTTACTACAAATGATATGACAGATAGAACAAAGGAGATTGAAAAAGTCCTTTCTGAGACAGGTGTATGTCGATTGGGTTCGGGAGATTTTTATGTAAAAAACATTATGATGCCGGAGAACTCCATGATTATTGGAAATGGGGCAGCAACAAGATTGATACTTTCGGAAGACGTTACAGAAGGGTATGTGGTTAATTTAAAGACTCGCTGTACCGTTAAGGACGTATTTTTACTCGGTAGCCTTTCGGAGATTACGCCGGAAGAAACACCGGGCGTGCGTCACGGAATCGTATTTGAAGACCCGAGCGGAGAACCGGGTTCAGATGCACCATCTTACGGAACAGTTGAGAATTGTCATTTCAAAGGCTTCAGTGGTGGAGCAATTACATGTCGTAACACAGGATACGGCTGTAACGATTCTATGAATGTAACGAGTTGTTGGATGACAAATTGTGGTGTGGGAATTAACATCCCATATTGGAGTGAATTCCACAGATTTACAAATGTATCTGTTGTGGGATGCTGGTACGGGTGCATTAATAATGGCGGAAACAATATGTTCTCAAATTGTAACTTCAGTGGAAACGAAATGGGAATGTTAATGGATAATTCCAGAAAACAGTCAAAGAATGAGACACATGGTTCGGCGATCGGATGCGTATTTAATCATTCCGGACACAACCAAGGAACAGGTATCAAGATATTAGGTACAAAAAATGGATTCGTTTTCAGTGGATGTCAGGTGTTCTTTTCGAAGATAGAACTCGACAACGTGCAGGGGGTTATCTTCGACGCATTCAACTTTGGACGAAACGAAGTGATTCATGTGAATGGGGGCGGAACAGCGATGTTTACAAATTGTATGTTCGGCAGTGAACCACAGGTGACTATTACGGATAATGAGTGTACAAAATTTGTTCACTGTTACACAAGAGCCGGAGAAGTAATTGAGGTGTAAGATGAAAACAGTTGCGGATGCTATGTCCGCAACTGTTTTTGTATGCCTGAATATGTACTAGAATGGTATAAATGCAGCAAGCACTGCCAACACTACAGCAGGAAGCATATTGGCAACACGTAGTTTTTTTCCCCATACAAGATTGATGCCTACGCAGAAAATCAAAATTGAGCCAATCATAGACAAATTTGATAGTGCAGTCTGTGTCATAACCGGACTGATAAGCCGTGCAAGTAACGTAATGGAACCTTGGAAGATTCCGACCGGGATAGCAGAGAAAATACATCCTTTTCCCATGGCACATGTCATAACCATTATAATGATTAAGTCAAGAACGGCCTTGGTGGCAAGTATAGAAAAATCACCTGTCATGCCATCTTCAATTGCGCCTATTGAAACAATGTTTTATGCAAGGAAATTCTATGCAATGAACTCAGAATTAGAATCATTATCGTGCCAATGTTATGTAGCAGTTTTTTGTAGCATTTTCTGCACATATCGTTTATAATAGTCTTATAGATAATTTCAGAAAGGAGCATTTGTTATGCAAGCAGTAGCAAAACGAGAATCGGAAGAACTAAGAAGAGCGCGAGAAGAGTTATTCCGAGAATTAGACAAAGGTATTCGTGATATGGAACGGGGAGATGTTATTCCACACGAACAGATGATGAGAGAAATTCGCGCAGAATTCGGGTTGTAATATGTATAAAATCCGAGAAACAAAAGAGACTAAGCAGGATTTGAGAAAACTAGTGGCCCACATGATTTACTCCCTGATGAACGGACAAGCCGCTAGTAATTTCTTGAATCAATACGAAAAACAGTTACAGAATCTAATTATATCCCCCTTTGGCTATCGGAGGATAGGAATTAAGTACCAAGGTTATGAGATTCGGATGAAACCATTTCTAACCTATAATATTTTCTTTGTAGTTGATGAAAAAACACATCAGATTACAATTCTAAGAGTCCTAAAGGAC